>JBQCJC010000440.1:0-20905 GCA_051953135.1 Thermoanaerobaculia bacterium
ACAGATGCGCGTAAGGTTTCAGTAACAGGGGTGGAGAGGCGGGCTCTTATCCCGCCAGAAAAGAACCCTCGGCGGGGTGAGAGCCCCCCGCTCCACTACTCCGCTACGCCGGTCCCCATGAGAGCGTGCGCAAACACAACCCCAGCTCGCGACCATCACCCGCCGGTCTGACCGTGCGATCGATCGAAAGCTCGAGCGCGTTCGTCTGACCTCGCGGCGCGGGCGTGACGCGCACATCGTGCTCGACCATCGACGTCGTTGCGCGAAACTCATCGACGACACGTCCGTTGAGTTTGATCGTCACGTTCGCATTCGTCACGGTCTCGGGAAGTGCGAACTGCAATCGCAGCACGGTCTTCCCTTCCGCGGGCGGAAGTACGGTCATCGAACGTCGCGACATCCAGCGCCATTGATGAAATGCCATCGACTCCGCGGCATGCCAGCCATCAAGAAACTGTGCGCGTCGTTGCACCGGTGCGAGCTTGATGTCGAAGTAGTGACGCCGCGCGATGTTCCACAGATTGCCGTGCTCGCGCTTGAACACGAATCCTTCCTCGCCCGTGCGCGTGATCTCCGCGAGCAGCCACGTGCGGCCCTGATTCGTGAGCGGCAACGCGCGATCGTCGAGCACGCGCACGTACGGCAGGTTCGGCAGCATGAGATCGACGAACTTCGTCATCGTGTGGCCGACGATTAGTTGATCGCCGCGTTTGAGATCGACGTGTTGCGGGATCTCGCGCACCGCGACGAGCGACGGCGCGACTTCGCCGCGCACCGGCACGAGCGCGGGCAGCGTGAAGATCGCGAACGCAATCACGAATGCAGCGGTGACGATCGGCTCGAAGATTTCGCGTCGTCGTGTGACGCGATGAATCCCATCCGCAAGCAGAATCGCGAACATCGGCTGATAGCCGATCGAGAAACGGCTGATGCTGAAGCGATCGAGCATCATCCACGCGACGATCGCGAACGGCGCGAAGGTCAAGAAGTTGACGAGCATGGAGCGATTGCGCTCGCGAATGCTGCCGATCGCAGACGCGATGACGAACAACGTTGCGAGGATGCTGATCGGCGTCGACTGATACTGCTTGATGAAGAAGCGATCGAAGAGACGCCACATCGGCGGACGCGCATCGCTTCGCCACGAATCGACGCGCGAGATGTAGTCGCCGTGCTCGCGCACCGCGCGCATGTAATCGTCGTACGAGCCAGTGGCGTAAATCGCACTGCCAAACGCGATGCCGACGACGATCACACCGATCATCAACGCGGCGAAGATCTCGAGCGGTTTGCGTCTGCGCGTGGCGATCAGACCGGGAACGAGCCCGAGGAGAAAGTTTTGCGGACGAATGCCGATGGCGAGCGCGAGCAGGAACGTGCCGATGAAGTACGACTTGCGATCGCGCACGCCGCGCAGCAGGAACGTGATCGCGAAAAGCACGAGCACGATCGACGGGACGTCACTGAATGCGCCGCCGCCGAAGAACCAGACGTTCGGGAAAAACGCGAAGAGCGTTGCGGCGCTCGCGCAAATTGAAAACCGGAATCGCAGTTCGCGCGCGAAGAGAAACAACGCGATGAACGCGAGCATCCCCGCGACGAGATTCACCGTTTGCAGCGCACGAAAATCACTCGGGATCACGAAGCGCATCAACTTCGCGATGCCGATGTACACGGGAAATCCCGGTGGATGCGGCGAATGCTGCGTGACGTCGTAGTCGCGCATGCCGAGCATGAACAGCGTTTCGTCCCAATCCCAGAGCGAGCGCGCCATCGCGAAGAAACGCGTGGCCGCACAGACGAGCGCCAGCACGATCACGATCGTGCGCTGGCGTTGCGTCAATGGATCCGGAGGAGAGTCGAAGCTCATGCGAACCGCTCAGCGCAAGGCGCAAGCCTCACGCCGAGCTCGCGCGTCACGAACGCGCGTACGCCTGATAGAACTTCCCATCGCGCTCGGCCAGACGCTTCAGTGGCTCGTTCGGCTTGTAGCGCGGACCGACTTTCATCGACAGCTCGTCGAGGCGCGAGACGATGTATGGGAGCCCAAGCGAATCGGCGTAACGCAGCAGTCCGCCACGGAACGGCGGGAAGCCGGTGCCCATGATCATCGCCAGATCGAGCTCGCCCGCCGACGCGACGATCTTCTCGTCGAGAATCAGCGAGGCTTCGTTGATCATCGCCAGGACCATGCGCTCGACGACCGCTTTCTCGTCAGCCGCATGCGGCGTAACGCCGAGGAGTTTGTAGACGGAGGCATCGGGTCCCTGACGCTTGCCATCCGCGTAGAGATACAAGCCTTTGCCGTTCTTTTTGCCGTGACGGCCGTCGGCGTACAGCTTCTCGACCACTGTCGATTTCTGCATCCGCGCGCCAAACGCCTCGGTGAGAATCCCCGCGACTTTCGCCGCAACATCGATGCCGACTTCATCGAGCAACGCCATCGGCCCCATCGGCATCCCGAAGTCGGTCATCGCTTTGTCGAGTGACTCGATCGAATTGCCTTCTTCGAGCAGGAAGCCCGACTCATTCATGTACGGACCGAGGATGCGATTGACGACGAATCCCGGCCCGTCGTTGCAGTAAACGACGGTCTTGCCGAGTTTGCGCGCGAGCGTCGCGACCGTGACCATCGCCTGCTCCGAGGTTTTCTCGCCGCGAATGACTTCGACGAGCGGCATGCGATCGACCGGATTGAAGAAGTGCATGCCGACCACGTTCTCGGGGTTCTTCGCTTCGGCAGCAATTTGCGTGATCGGAATCGTCGACGTGTTCGTCGCGAAGATCGCGCCCGGCTTCGCGAGCGCTTCGAACTCCGCGAGCACCTGACGCTTGATGTTCACGTTCTCGACGACCGCTTCGATCACCACATCGGCGCGCGAGAAACCGCTCCAGTCGGTCGTGCTCGTGATGCGCGCGAGCTTGCGTTGCATCTCACCACGCGTCATGCGGCGGCGATCGACTTTCTTCTTCCAGATCTTCGACGCGGCTTTCATCCCGCCGCCGATCGCTTTCCAGTTGATGTCGCGCATGCGCACGTCCGCGTCGGTCTTGTCCGCGACGATTTGTGCGATGCCGCCACCCATGATTCCTGCGCCGAGCACGCCGACGACGCTCGTGTCGCGCGACTTCACCGCGTACGGATCCTTCTTCGACTCTTCCATGAGGAAGAAGAGCTGCACGAGATTTTTCGCGACATCGTTGCCGACGAGCGTCGACGCTTCATCGAGCTCGCGCTGCATGCCGCGCTCGACGCCGTTCGACATCGCGTACGACATCACGTCGATCGCTTTCAGCGGCGCGGGGTATTTGCCTTTGGTTTGTTTGAGAACGGTCTGGCGCGCTTTGTTGAAGATCAGATTGCGCGCGAGCGGATTGCCTTCGACATAAAACTTCGTGCGGCCCGGGACGTTGCGCTTGCCTTTGTCCGCGAATTTTTTCGCGACCTGCAACACGATGCCGGATTCGACGACTTCATCGACGAGTCCTGCTTTCTTCGCGCGCTTGCCGTCGAGCGTCTTGCCGTTGAGGATGACATCGAGCGCGCCCGGCAGTCCGATGAGACGCGGGAGTTTGCTCGTGCCGCCCCACGCCGGAAAGATGCCGAGCTTCACTTCGGGCAGTCCGATTTGCGCTTTCGGCGAATCGGAGATGACGCGCCAGTCGCAGCTCAGCGCGAGCTCGCATCCGCCGCCGACGCATGCACCATCGATCGCCGCCACGGTCGTCTGCTTGAGCTTCGTGACTTTCGTGAAGACCTGCTGCCCCAGCGAAACGTACGCGCGCGCCTGCTCGGCGCCGGTGACGGTGGTGAACTCCATCACGTCCGCGCCGGCGATGAAAATGCCGGGCTTGCGTGACGCGAAGATCACTTTCGTCGCATCACTCGACGCGAGTTGATCAACCACGCTCAAAAGCTCGTTGAGCACGGGCGTGGAGAGCTTGTTCACTTTCTCGCCCGGAAGATCGAACCAGACGATGGCGAGCTCGCCCTGACGCTCGATCGAGAACGCGCGGGCAGTAGCGGGAGATGCTGCTTCGGCAACGGAGGTCATGCTGAGAGTTCCACGAGATTTTCGTCGGCGTACATCTGATCGATGAGGTGCTTGTACTTCTTGTCGATCACCTTGCGCTTCACTTTGAGCGAAGGCGTGATCTCGTCTTCATCGATCGTGAAGTCACGGCCGATGAGCGCGAACCTGCGAATCTTCTCCTGCCGGTCGAGATTTTTGTTGAAACGATCGATTTCGTCCTGAATCAGAGCCTTCACTTTCGGATGATTCACGAGCTCTTCGCGGTCTTTCGCATTCACGCCGAGGGCGGCGGCTTCGCGCTCGAGCTTCTCGAAGTTCGGCACGATCAGCGCCGCGAGATATTTGCGACGATCGCCGATCAGCACCGGCGTGCCGACGTACGGTGAGCTCTTGAGCAACGCCTCGATCGGCTGCGGCGCGATGTTCTTGCCGTACGCGTTGATGATGATGTCTTTCTTGCGATCGGTGATCTTGAGGAAACCATCCTTGTCGATCTCGCCGATGTCGCCCGTGTGGAACCAGCCTTCGCTGTCGATCGCCTGCGCGGTCGCTTCGGGATTGTTCCAGTAGCCGCGCATGACGTGCGGTCCGCGCGTGAGGATCTCGCCGTCCGATGCGATCTTCACTTCGACACCGGGAATCACAGGACCAACCGTTCCGATGCGACGCGCATTCGGCGTATTCACCGCGATGACCGGCGATGTTTCGGTGAGGCCGTAGCCTTCGAGAATCTCAACGCCTGCACCGATGAAGAATGCAGCGAGCTCCGGAGAAAGCGGTGCGCCGCCGGAGACGACCCAGCGCACGCGACCGCCGAGTCGCGCAATGATTTTGCTGAAGACGAGTTTGTCCGCGATTGCCGCTTTGGCTTTGAGACCGAACGGCATCGGCTTGCCTTCGACGCGATACGGCAATCGCTCTTCGGCGATCTTCAACGCCCAGTGGAAGATCTTCTGTCGCGCAGGCGGCGCGGTCGCGACGTTGTCCATCACGCGCGCGCGCATCTTTTCGAAGAGTCGCGGAACGGCCGCGAAGTAAGGCGGCCTGATTTCCTGCAGGTTATCCGCGACTTTCATGACGTTCTCGGCGTAAGCGACGGTCATGCCGCGGTAGTAGTAGAGGAAATCGACCATGCGCTCGAGGATGTGCGAGAGCGGCAGGATCGAGAGTGCGAGCTCGCCGGCTTTGAACGGCACGGCGTCGCGCACGGTGGTCACGTTGCTCGTGATGTTGCCGTGCGTGAGCATCGCGCCTTTGGGATTGCCGGTTGTGCCCGAGGTGTAGACGAGCGTGGCGAGATCATCGGGCTTCGCGGATGCGAGCGATTGATCGAACCACGTGCGACCGTGATCCGCTTCGAACTTCTTGCCGCGTTCCACGACGTCTTTGAACGTGTGCACGCCCGGCGCGAGCGGCTGCGGCGGATCGCAAACGATGATGTTGTTGAGACACGGAACGTGCGAGTGGATCTCTGTGATCTTGTCGAGTTGCTCGTTGTCGGAGCAGAAGATCGCGACGGTTCCGGCGTCGTTGAGGATGTACTCGATCTGCCAGCCGAGGAGGGTTGGATAAACCGGGACGGAAACGGCGCCGGTGGCGAGAATCGCGAAATCGGCCATCGTCCACTCGGGACGATTTTCGGCCAGGATCGCAACGCGATCCCCTCGCTTCACCCCCATCTCATGCAGCGCCTCGGCGAGCCACCGAACCGTGTCGCGAAATTCAGAGACCGCGACGTCCTGCCACTGCTCGTTCCGCTTGTACTTCATGATCGCGGGCCGATCGATCGAGCACGTGACCGTGTAGATGTCGTTGAGCGTCCTGGGTTCCTGCATGTAACCCCCTGACCATCGTTCGAGATGCTGAGGCCGGGGATGATACTGGAACTCCCGCCTCGGGGAAGGCGGGAGTTCTCGGAATGGCGCGCTTACGCCACTTTGATCCACCGCATGAGCTCAGGAATCGTCGGCCGCTTGCCGTACGACAGGATGCCCACGCGGAAGATCTTCGCCGTCACCCAGAAGAAAACCGCAATCGTCGCGATTGCGATGGCGATCGACAACAGGATGTGCCACATCGGCGGCTCGGAGACGAGCGTGCGCACGTACATCGTCAACGGCCCAAACACGGGTGACAACGAGAAGCCGACACTCAATCCTGATTCCGGATTCGTGATGAGCCCCGCCATCAGAAACCACGGCAGCATCATGATCATCGTGATCGGCGCGATGAGCTGCTGCGCTTCCTTCTCGGAATTGCAGACCGCTCCGCCGATCGCGTACACACCCCCGTACGTGAGATACGCGAGCAGGAAGAAGATCAGGAAGTAGACGAACGTCATCGGCCGGATGAACTGCATCACGTTGAATCCCGCCATCGCGCCGACCGTGCCGATGTAGAGACCCGCGCCCGCGGCGATCAGGAACCACACCGTGATCTGCGTCAGGCCGACCAGCGCGACGCCGAGAATCTTGCCGACCAGCAACTGCGTCGGTGACATCGACGAGACCAGCACTTCGACGACGCGATCGGTCTTCTCCTGAATGATGCCGCGCATGATCTCGAGTCCGTACACGAATGACGGAATCAGCAGCAGGCCGACGAGAATGAAGCCGACGATGAAGTTCGCGGCGCCACCTTTTTTCTGCTCGCCCGTTTTCGAGAGCTGCACCGAATCGACGCTGAGATTCTTCAGCAGCGCATCGACGTCTTTCGCCGCGATGCCGCGCTGCGCGAGCCGATACTGCTGCACGCCGCGATTCACCTTGTCGGAGATGCGCTTCTGCGTGATGAAGTCCGTGGCCGAGCGGCTGAAGTAACGCAGCTTCGCGTCGCCGGCAGTGAGCGCATTGCCGGGAATCAGAAACACGCCGTCGATGCGCTGCTTCTCATCCGCGGCATTCATCTGCTGCAGATACGGCTTCGCGGCGTCGTCGGCATTCTGGCCGGTGACGTCGACGTACTTCATCTGAACCTGTCCCGGCAGATCTTTGCTGCCGCGGCCGATCTCGATGTCGCCTTCGTCGGTCTTGTCTTGTCCTTCGATTGCTGCGCGAAGCTGGCCGGTCGCGTCGAGCACGGTGATCTTCTTCGAGCCCATGCCGCGCTCCATCATCAACGCCGGAAGAAAAAAGAGCGCAGCCATCAGCACCGGCATGAGGAAGGTCATGATGATGAACATCTTCTTCCTCACGGTCTGCAGGTATTCGCGTTTGAGTACCGCGAAGAGCTTGTTCACTTCGTCACCTCGTGCGAGAGCGTTTCGGCTCCGACCTGTTCGATGAAGATTTCCTCGAGCGACGGTGCGGCCACTTCGAAGCGGCGAATGCGCACGCGCGCCATCGAGAGTTGCAGGAGCGTTTGCGTATCGGCGCCTTCGTCGAGACTGATCTCGGCCGAGTTGTTGAGCACCGTGGCTTTGCGAACGCCGGGCAGCGTGTGGATGAATGCGCCATCGCCTTCGAAGTCGAGATGCAACGTGTTCTTGCCGAACTTCGTGCGCACTTCGTCGATGGTGCCGTCGAGCACGACGCGGCCTCGATGAATCAGGATGATCTCATCCGCCATCTTCTCCGCCTCGGCCATCATGTGCGTCGAGAGCAGAATGGTCTTGCCGTCATTGCGCAGCTCCTGCAGGAGATTGCGCACCAGCACCATGTTCACGGGATCGAGCCCGGACTGCGGCTCGTCGAGAATGATGAGATCGGGATCATGCAGCAGCGTGCCGATGAGCTGCACCTTCTGCTGATTTCCCTTCGACAACTCCTCGACCTTCGCGTCCCGCTTGTCGGTGAGCTCGAAGCGCTCGAGCCAGTGGTCGATCTTCGCGCGAACGCTCGCCGGCTTGTGGCCTTTGATCTCCGCGAGAAACAGCAGCAGCTCGACGAGCTTCATCTGCTTGTACAACCCGCGCTCTTCCGGCAAATAGCCGATGCGATCGCGAAACGGCAACCCGTTCGCCCCGCCGAGCCATTCGATGTTTCCGGAGTCCGGCATGAAAATGCCGGTGATCATCCGAATCGTCGTCGTCTTCCCAGCGCCCTTGCGCCCCAGAAGCCCGGTGATGGTTCCGCGACGGACGGTGAACGAAACTCCATCCACCGCCCGTACCTCCCCAAACGTCTTCCGAACGTCCCGTACCGCCAAAATCTCGGACATACCCCTCCCTCAAACCAGTGGCGAGTATTGTACGAGTGCGGTGGGACGTGGTTGCGGGCTAACCGTTGCCGGTGGGTTTGGGGGGAATGACGCCGCCGCCGTCCTGCGGATCATCCGTCGGAGCGAGAACGAACTTGATCTTCTTGATGATCCGTACGATGCGCTCGCGGACATCCCGCGGCGTGTCTGCCTGACGTGACGCACCGAACGCAACGTTCGGAACCCCGAGAATTGTAATGATGAGAACAGCAGCAGCTACACGTCGCTGTAGACGATGAATCATTGACGCCCTCCTGAGCGGTTTTTGCGAGTTGGGAGGGCGCGCCCTAAACGGAGGAGTGACTGGGAAAGACGAATCCCTACCCTGAATTTCGGGTAAGGCGCTCGTTTCCTAGCTCAGCACGTCTGGGTTCGGGAGGAACAACAGCTCAGGTTCGGCCGGCAATCGCCGGACGTATTCGCGAACGTTTTTGACGAGTTGACGAGTCGCACGGCCTTGTTCGACCGCCTCTCGCATGTAAGTAATTGCGCGCAACGCAGGACCCGTATAGGCGACACCCGCACGCGTCAGATACTGCGTCGCAGAAGCACACAATGCGACGACATCCGACGCGCGATTTTGCACGAGCCGCAATTCGGCAAGATCCAACGCGCACTCGGCAGCCTGACCGAACATCGCCAGTGCCTCGAACTCCTCACGGACCTCGATTAATCGCGCAATCGCGTCATTGTGTCGTCCGTTCTGCGCGAGAATCGTGGCAACGTTCCAGCGAATACGCGCAGCTTCGGAACGATTGCCAAGAACATCGAACAAGTCGGCTGCGAGCTGATAGTGGAGAAGTGCCTGCTCCGTTCGACCGAGATAGGTTGACGCGTATCCAATGTTGCTGAGTACGCGCGCATGTGCATCCGAAGCGTCATCTGGCGCGAACTGCTTCTCGAGCAGCATCCAGATTTCGAGCGCCTCCTCATACCTCCGCGAATGCGCCAAAACGCCCGCCTCGGCGGAACGCGCAGAGCTCATGCGCGTGAGATCGCCGTGAGTGGCGAATACGTCCGAGCTCATACGCGCGGAATCAACGGCAGCGGCGAATTGCTCCATAAAGCGCTGTACGAGGGACGCGACCACGCCCACACGCGCGCGGTCGTACTCGTCCACGGTGCAGCGGCTGAACATCGCATCCGCGAGCTGCACAGCTTTCTCCGCGGCGGAGTGCTGCCCTGTGTAAAACAACGCAAATGCCTTCTCGCGCCATGCTGCACCGCGCAGGCGTTGAACCGTGTCCGATGCATACGCATCCGGATCGAGATGGTCCGCGATGTCCGTCGCGAGGGCGCTGATCTCGACGGCATCGGGCGGCATGGTGTCGATTGCGTGATCACTCGCGGCGATCAGTTTCCGCACCATGCCTGCCGTTCGATACTCGGGATGTTGCGCAAGCCGTCCACGCCACGTTTCGCGCGAGCCCGCGAGCAGTTCCACGATCCATGTTTCGGCTTGCGCGTCCTCATCGGCCATCGTCGTGGCGAATGCGCGGAGGTTGCGAATCGTCGACGCGACCGGAGCCGGGTCGAGATGCGCGTCGGTCCAGACATCCGCTTCGCGCAATACATCCGCGATCATGCGGATCGATTCCAGCTTCTCCGAACAATTCGGACACGCGGGAATGTGCGTATCCGCGCGCAGGCGGTCGCTTTCGAGAAGAGCGATGATGGATTCGTCGTCGTAGTGCCGCTCGATCATCAATCGCTCCGCTATCTCGTGACCTGGGTGATGTTCATGTAGATCTCTCGCACGCGTTTGAGGCAGTTGTGAATCAACTTCTCCGCGTAGCGACTCGTCGTCTCGAGCTCGCGCGCGACATCGCCGGCGGAGCGACCTTCGAAGTAGTGCAACCAGAGCGTTTCGCGGCAGCGCGGCTGCAGATAATCGATCGCCTGCCGCACCGTCATCTTCATCGCGAACTGATCCGCGAGACCGTGCGAGCCCGGATCCGACTGATCGTTGAAATCATCCGGCAGCGATTCGGTGCGTCCCTGCGCGCGCCAGTAATGACGGCTCGCATTGCACATCGCCGCAACGAGCCACGCGCGAACGTTGTCGATCTTCGTTCCCGTTTGCAGGAACGAAAGGAAGACTTCCTGAATCAGATTCTCCGCATCGGAATCGGGGATGCGGAACTTGCGGCAGGCAACGTAGAGAAGAAGGCTGCGATGCTCGATGTAAAGCGCCTCGACGTCATCGGCGGCGCCGGAATTCGTTTCCGCGGCATCAGGCTCGCTGGATCTGGACGCAGTCTTGTTCGCGCCTCGCGTCGAGGCGGCCGGAACCACTTCGCTGGTTTCGTGTTCGAGCACGCTCGACTTTTCCTCGCGTAGTTGCTCGGCGGACCGTTGCAGATTTGCGGACTTTAGACCCATGTGAAATTACCACGTTTCTGCCACGTGCGGCGAATCCCTGCGGAACCTTCTCTCTCCCCGGACCGATTCGGCACATACAGAGTAACGCACTTTTCCGGATTTATGGAGATGATCGCATCATCCGAAGCTTTACTGCTATCCTCCGCCCCCGCAATGAAAGCCGACCAAAATCGCTCGATTGTCGACTCCCATTGGGACTCGTCGATCGTTCCCACGCTCGAACAGTACATCCGCATTCCGAACCAGTCTCCGCTCTTCGATCCGGAGTGGAAACGCAATGGCCACATGCACAAAGCCGTGGAGCTCGCGCGCTCCTGGGTCGAACAGCAGGGCATCAACGGACTGACGATCGAAGTGCATGGGCTCGAAGGCCGCACGCCTGTGATCTTCATGGAGATCGAAGGCGACGCATCCTCGACCGTGCTCATGTACGGCCACCTCGACAAGCAGCCCGCGATGGTCGGCTGGGAGGAAGGACTCGGTCCGTGGACTCCGGTGCTTCGCGGCGAAAAGCTTTACGGCCGCGGCGGTGCGGATGACGGGTACGCAATCTTCGCCACGATCTCCGCGATCAAGTCCGTACAACAACAAAACGCCGCGCATTCACGCATCGTCGTGCTCATTGAATGTTGCGAGGAGAGCGGCTCGGTCGATCTCCCCGCGTACATCGAAATGCTCGGCGATCGCATCGGCACGCCGCGACTCGTGATCTGTCTCGACTCCGGTTGCGGTAACTACGAGCAGTTGTGGATGACGACGTCGCTGCGCGGCTCGATCGTCGGCAACCTCAATGTCGAAGTGCTCAGCGAAGGCGTGCACTCCGGCGACGCGAGCGGCATCGTGCCGTCGAGCTTCCGCATCATTCGCATTCTTCTCGATCGTCTCGAAGATGCGAAGACCGGCGGCATTCTTCCGAAATGGCTGCACGTCGAAGTGCCGGCCGAGCGACTTGCGGAAGCGAAAGCAACAGCCAAAGTTCTCGGCGACGAAGTGTGGAGCAAGTTCCCGCTGCTCGACGGCGTGCAGACGATGTCGAAAGATCCGCTGGAACTGCTGCTGAATCGCACGTGGCGTCCCGCGCTGTCGTACATCGGTCAGGCCGGCATGCCGGATCTCCTGCAGGGCGGCAACGTGCTGCGGCCGAAGACGTCGATCAAACTCTCGCTGCGCATTCCTCCGTCACTCGACGCGACGGATCTCGATCGCAAACTGAAGGATCTGTTCGAAAGCGATCCACCTTACGGCGCGAAAGTTTCGTTCGAGCCCGAGAAAGGCGGCGCCGGCTGGGTTGCGCCCGCGATCGCACCGTGGCTGCAGCAGTCAGTCGACAGCGCGTCGCGCACGTACTTCGGCAAGGAAGCGATGACCTTCGGCGAGGGCGGCTCGATTCCGTTCATGGGCATGCTCGGTGCGAAGTTCCCCACCGCCCAATTCCTCATCACCGGCGTCCTCGGGCCGCACAGCAATGCGCACGGTCCGAACGAATTCCTCCACGTGAGCTACGCGAAAGCGCTCACGGCCTGCGTCGCGCAGGTGCTCGTCGACGAGCGCAAATCCGCCTGACGATCTCTGCGAACGGCGCCGCCAAGGCGCCGTTCGTTCTAATCGCCAGCCACTACTCCGAGTCGAGCAGTTCCTCTAACGACGCTTCGCTCGCGAGATCAATCCACTCGACGTCGTCGAACGCCGCAATCCGCGCGGCATCATGCACGGGTGCGTACACGGACACGATCCCGAACGTCGTCTCCACCGGTTCGCCGGTCACGCGCGCGAGCTCGCGAACAGCCGCGCCCTGAGCCTCCGGCGTGAGGTCCGAGCGAAGCATCACCTGCAGCTCGCGCTGATTCGTGTCGCCGCGGCGCAGAACTTCCTGCAGGCGCGGCGAACACTTCGTCAGGATCTCGTTCTTCATCGCCCGATCAGCTTACAACCACCATCCGCGCGCCACGCCGAAGTTGTACGCGGCGTAGACATCGACGCGACCACTCCCGAAATGGTTCTCCTTGAGTCGAGTCTGTCCGGAGATGCGCACCGCGGTCGACTCGAGCGCTTCGAGGATGCGGGCCGGATTCGGACGAAGCCCTGAGCGCCGCGTCGCGTGCGCGAGCAGCACCATGCAGCCAGCGACGTGCGGCGTGGCCGCGGAGGTGCCGCCAAAGCTTCGGTACGGTTTCGCCGTTGCATCGATGCGGTAGCGCCAGTTGCACGACTCCGAGCCCGGTCCCGGCGCGCAGACGTCGGGTTTGATCAAGCCTGCATGCGTCCCCGCGCCGAACGGATAATCGGCGTACGGGCCGCTGTTCCACTCCGCGGGTCCGCGTCCCGAGTACGGCGCGAGAGCGTCGGAGGAATCGGTTGCGCCGCAGCCGACCGCCGAAGACATCCCGGCGTGGATCGGCATGGCCGGGTGAAGACGAGGGGGCGGGCAGTTGCCCGGCGTGGCGATGTTGAACGGGATTGGATACGTCGTCGTATCTGTCCCCTGATTGCCGATGCTGTTCGCGTGGACGATGCCGCCGGCAAACAGCGATTCGCACACGCGGCGCCAGCCCGGATAGTTCGGGCTCGACGGGAACTTCCATGTCATCGACATGCTGATCACGTCGGCGCGCTGTTTCATCGCGAACTCCATCCCTCGCCAGAATGCGCGCTCGGCGCCTCCGACACGAACGGCCATGATCGACGCGCCGGGCGCAACTCCGGTTCCGCGGCCGGCCGAGCCGTCGCCGGCGACGATGCCGGCACAGGCAGTACCGTGGCCGTCCTGGTCCATCGGATCGTCATCGTCATCAGCGAAGTCGAAGCCGTGACGCGGAAACGCCGGATTGATCCACATGCGCGCTTTCAGATCGTCGTGGTCGTAGTTCACGCCCGTGTCGATGACTGCGGCGACAATCCCGTTGCCGGTGATCCCTCGCGCCCACAGCAGCGGCGCATTGATCTTGCGAACGCTCCACGTGAGCACCGGCGCGTCCGTCGCGGCGATGAGTTTCGGGGCGGCTTCGTCGTCTTTCAACTCTTCGAGCGACGCATAGCGCGCGGGCTGGACGGCAAGGACATCGCTGCGCTCGAGGATCTGCCGGAGCACGCGCGGAGTCACGCGCGCGGCGATGGAGTTCGTCGACCAGAAACGCTCGAGCACGACGGCGCCTGGAAGCGCGGCCGCATCATCCGCGAACGCCACCGACGATTCCATCTCGCGGAGCATCTGAACGAGCCCCTCCTGCGAAGCGTACGCGCGCGTTTCGATGCGATCGAGAATCGCTTCCCCGTCCGGTTCCTCATCGAGGAGCGCGGCGTACGCGAGCTCCTCCTGCGCCGGTTCATCGGCAAGAAAAATGTCGATATCAATCGATTCGTGTTCGGGGCTCTCCGTCAGTTTTTCCAGCAGCGCGGGGTCGATCGTTCGTTCGGCAATCATGGGCGTGTCCCTCCTCTCTCAATGGAGAGACACGCATCGCATTTTCCTCGGCCTCAACTCCACAAGCGGGCGCGCTACGAATGCGCGCCCGCGTACTTCTGCTCCCCTGCTTCGACGCGAATCGGCAAGCGATTCTGTAGCGGCGGCAACGGGCAGGTCGCGAAGGTCGTGAACGCGCACGGCGGGTTGTACGCCTTGTTGAAATCGACGATCGTCTTCCCGTCCGGACCCGGCTTCTTCGCGTAGAGATAACGACCCGCGGGATACGTCGTGTCTTTGCTCGTGCCGTCGCGGAAGATTACGAACAACTCATCCGAGCCTTCTTCGAGAATCGGATCGAGGCGGTACTCCTTGCCATCGATCGTGAACACCAGCGCGCCCGGTGCATCGCTGTCGCTGGTCAGGCCGGTGATGTCCGTGATCGGAATCTTCTTCACCGGGTTGTACGGCTCGAGGCGCGCTTCGACACGCCACTTCGTATCGATCGGGTAGTACTCGAGTCCTTTGAAGTGCGTGCGCGTCTCTGCCTGGGAATCCTTCACGCGCAACGCCCATCGCGGTCCGCGCTCGATGACGTTGAATCGAACGCTGCCCATGCTCACGATCGTCGGACCGCCTTCGTCGTTGTCATCGAGAATCGATGGATTCCCATTTAATGGCTTCCCATCGATTGTCATCGACGGCTGCGCATGCAGCGTCGCCTTGCCGTTGTTCATCGCGAGCTTCACGTCGGTGCCATTCGCGAGCTTCACGTCGTTCTCACCTTCCTTGAGCCAGTGCAGACCTACGAGCGTCGTCCAGCCGTCTTCGGCGGTGAGTCGCTCCGTGCGGCGCTTCTGCCATTGCTCGATTTCGGTGGGATACGTCGCCGGATCAAACGGCGCAGGCGCTGCAGCAGCCGTCGTCATGGTCGCCGGAGCGGCAGTTGCGGGAGCGGTGTTGGTCGTTTCTTTCGGTTCCATGCGGCAGCCCGCGGCAATGACGGCCGCGGAGAAAATCACGACGAGACGTTTCATCGGGCTAGCATATCCGCGCTTGGTTTTCATTTCGCGAACAGCCGTGTCAAAGAATCGTGGCCGAAGTTGCCCCATTTCCGGCGGGAGACGCGGAGCGTGATGTGATCACGCCGCTCGATGACGAGCGCAAGCTCCTGAGTGCCGTCCGCGCCGGGGACATGGAGGCAGCCGAGGAACTGGTCGAGCGGACGTACTCGGCCGTGTTTGCATCGATTTACCGGTTGTGCGGAGACAGCGATCTCGCTGCCGATTTGACACAGGAGACGTATCAGAAAGCGTGGGGTGCGCTCGCCGGGTTCGACGGACGTTCGCAACTCTTCACCTGGCTTTACCGTATCGCCTACACGACGTTTCTGAATCACGTCCGGCGTCCTCGGCGGATGACCTCGCTCGACGAGCCGGCCGCAATCGATGTACGAGATGAACGTCCCCGAGCCGATGAAGTGCTCGCGGACGAACAGGAGGCAGAACGCCTCCGCAAGGCAGTCATGAAACTTCCCGAAGACCTGCGCTTCACCGTCACCGCGCACTTCTGGGGCGGACTGCCGGTCAAGGAGATCGCGAGGGTCGAGGAAATTACGACGGTGGCGATTCGCAAGCGATTGCATCGCGCCTTCTCGATTCTCGAAGGGTTACTCGATGAGGAAGTGCCATGAATCCGAAGCGCAGAGCTGAGCTCCAGCGAAGACTGTCGATCAACGCGGTCCCGAGACCGCCGGCAGGACTCGCGGA
Organism: Thermoanaerobaculia bacterium; assembly: GCA_051953135.1. Taxonomy (GTDB): domain Bacteria; phylum Acidobacteriota; class Thermoanaerobaculia; order Gp7-AA8; family Gp7-AA8; genus QHVT01. The sequence goes on from JBQCJC010000440.1 coordinate 15,783, forward strand.
TCGCATCAAAGCCGACATTCCAAATTACCTTCAACCCGAAACCGAACCGCAGCGGTTCCATCGCTCGTGGACGTTCCACCTGCGCATTGCCGCGTCCGTGATCCTCGTCGCGATCACGGCCATCGTGACCGTGCAGTTGATGAGCCCCGGCTCCGAACAACAAATCGCCGCAACATCGACCGCCGCACCGCGCAACGTTGCGCCCTCGGCGAAGATGGCCGCAGCCCAGCAGGCCGCAACCGAAGAAGTGCGCGTCGACATTCATCAGGCGCCGGCGCTCGTGGCTCGCACCAACACCGAAGCAGACGAAGCACCGCCCGTGTTTCAGATTGCACCACCGCCCGCGCCGCGCATCGCAACGCGACGTCAGGAGGTTGCACGCACTGGAAGCGAACAGCGCAGCGATGCAGAGAGCAGTGTTGAAACCGGTGTCGTAACCGGCGTTGCCGCAGGTGCAGGAGGAACATTCGACTACAGCGCGGCCGACGCCGCCGCTCGCGAGCGTGATGCAGTCGCGAAGACCGCCGACGCGCGCGCAGCGCAACCGCAGATGGCAATGGCGCCTGCACCGGCCGCGGCAGCTCCGTCGGAGGCGAAGCGCGAAGAGTCGATCACCATCACGGCTTCCGCGCCGGTCGTCGATGCAACCGCCGGACGCAGCTTCTCGGTCATGGCCGAAGCACAGGCCGCGGATCTTTCGTTCGCACCGAAGGAAGACGTCTTCGGCATCTCCGTCGATCCCGGAGTTTTTCAGCGCCTCAAATCGACGATCGAAAGCGGACGTCGTCCCGAGGCGAATGCGGTCGATGTCGAAGCGCTGGTCAACTACTTCGCGGGTGCGCCCGAGCGCGCGCCGAAGAAGGGACTGCGTCTCGAAGTCGAAGCATCGCCTGCGCTCATCGACACCGATGGCGATCACGCCGTGCTGCGCTTCACGATCGACACGCCGTCGAAACAACTCGCGAAGAAAGCGACCACGCCTCCGGCGGCGAGCAACGTGCGCATCACTGTCAACGTGAATCCCGACGTCGTCGCGAGCGTGCAGCGCATCGGCGATTCGGAAGCGATCGCACCCGAAGCAGTGCTGCACGACAACCTTTCGGTCACCGGCCTCTACGCACTTGAGTTGAAGAAAGGCTTGCGCTCGAACGCGCGCGTTGCGACGGTGAAGCTCGAGTACACGTCGATCGAAGACGGAACAAAGAAGACGCTCGAGAAAACGATTCGCGGCAGCGATCTCGCGAAGTCGTGGACGCGCGCGTCACGGCGTCATCGCCTTGCATCACTCGGTGCGTTGTGGGGTGAATCGCTGAAAGGCGCGGCGACTGGTGTCGATGTCGCGCGCCGCGCGGGTGAGCTTGCGAATCAGGATCCGAAGGATTCTCGTGCGCGAGAGCTCGCCAATGCAGCGAGCGCGATTCCCGGCGAAAGATAAAAGAAAGTGGAGCGGTCTCGCCGCTCCACTTTTTTAGTCTCTCTTTCGTCCCCCGCCGAACTTCCTCACCGATGCGAAATGCACGTTGAAGTAGTTCGCGGCCGCGCGCAGCGCATTGCCGACGACATTGCCGTCTTTCGTCGGAATGTTCTCGATGCCGAGACGCATGTGCGGCGGGAGCTTGGCGCGGCATCGGCGGCACAGCGCGTTGCCGACCGTCTTGTCGAGGTCGCATCGCGGGCAGCTTCGCTTTTTTGCCAGATCGGCAACTTGATCTCTCGAAAGTTGCATGGGCCTCCCTAGTGTAACCGAACAACTGTACGGTTCAGACGTGCGAAAGGTCACGTTGCGGATAGAATCCGCGCCCTGAAAAACGTGGAGGACAAGCAATGGGTGAGCGCGTTACATTTCCGTCGAACGGCCACACGTGTGAAGGCTACTTCGCTCCGGCGGCTTCTGGCAAAGGTCCGGCTGTGGTCGTCATTCAGGAGTGGTGGGGCCTCGTACCGCACATCGAAGATCTCGTGAATCGCTTCGCCGCCGCGGGCTTCACCGCGATCGCACCCGACCTCTATCACGGCGAAACCACCAAGTCTCCGGACACGGCGATGAAGCTTTTGATGGAGCTCGATGTCGAGCGTGCGTTCAAGGAGATCGCGGGTGCAGGCGCGTATCTGCTGCAGCGTCCCGAAACCAGCTCATCGAAATACGGTGTCGTTGGCTTCTGCATGGGCGGCGCGCTTGCGCAATACACCGCAACGCATGATCCGCAGCATGCTGGCGCAGCGGTGAGTTTCTACGGCGGCTTTCAGAAAGTGCGTCCGGCGTGGGAAAACCTCGAGGCGCCGTTGCTTTTGATCTACGGCGAGAACGATCACAGCGTGCCGGCCGACAAAGGTCACGAGCTCGCGAAGCAGTTGCGTGAGATGGGCAAGGATGCGGAGTCGGTGTCGTATCCGAATGCCGATCACGCGTTCTTCAACGATGCGCGTCCCGAGGTTTACAACGCGGATGCGGCAGCGGATGCGTGGAAGCGCACAACCGATCTGTTCCGGCGTTCTCTGTGATTCGCATCGCGATCTTTTTTGCGCTCCTGCTGTTCTGCGTTACGCCGTGGTGCTCGCCGCCGATCGCGCTTGCGCTCGGCCTGGCGCTCGCCCTAACACTTGGGAGCCCATACAAAACCGCAAAGCAGACGAAGCTCCTGCTGCAGGCGTCGGTCGTCGGACTCGGATTCGGCATGAACCTGCAGAAGGTCTTCGAGGCGGGCAAGACGGGCATCGTGTTCACGCTGGCCACCCTCGCCGGCACTCTCCTCCTCGGCTATCTCCTCGGCCGCGCGCTGAACGTCGGCCGCGGCACCGCGCATTTGATTTCATCCGGCACCGCGATCTGCGGCGGCAGCGCGATCGCCGCAGTCGGTCCCGTCATCGGTGCGAGCGACGAAGAGATGTCCGTGTCACTCGGAACGGTCTTCATTCTCAACTCCATCGCGCTGTTTGCGTTTCCTGCAATCGGCAAAGCGTTGCATCTCACGCAACAACAATTCGGCGTCTGGGCCGCGATCGCGATTCATGACACGAGCTCCGTCGTCGGCGCTGCATCGGCATTCGGCGCGGAAGCATTGCAGATCGCGACGACCGTGAAACTCACACGCGCGTTGTGGATCGTGCCGCTGACGCTCGGAACCGCGTTCGCATTTCGCAAAGGCAAAACGAAGATCGCGATTCCGTGGTTCATCCTCTTTTTCGTCATCGCGTCGGTGATTCGCACGTACGTTCCCGCGCCCGCGATGACGTGGGATGTGCTCGTGCACATCGCGCGCATCGGACTCACGATCACGCTGTTCCTCATCGGCTCCTCGCTTTCGCGCGCGAGTCTCGCGAAAGTCGGCGTGCGTCCGCTGATCCTCGGCGTGTTGTTATGGATCGCGATCTCCGCCGTGGGACTCTGGAGCGTGCGCGCCACGCTCTAGAGCAATTTCGCGAATCGCTCCGCATCGCCAACGCGCGGGATGTTGTTGAACATCACGTACGCGTTGTCGTGTCCGCGCACGAGCTCCGCAACACGCGCAAGCTCCGCATCGGTGTACACGTGACGACTGCCGGTCGTGCCGTGCAGACGAAAGTAGATCGGCTCGGTCACACGCTCATTCACGAATGGATCGACGACGTGTACGAGATCGAGCGCGACACACAACTCGCGCACGACATCGAGCGGCCACGCACCGCGGGGCTCCCACAGAAAGCGCATGCCGTGTCGATCGCGATTCGCGAAGAAACGCCGCAGATTCGCGAGATTCTCCTGCGTCGGTTTGAAACTGCGCGGACATTGAAACAACACCGCGGTCGCACGAAGGATCCGCGCGCAGCGCAGCGTGACATTCCATCCATGCTCGACGATCGGCGTTGCGCGAAACGATCCCGCGCCGCTGCGATCGAGTGCTCGCTTCATGCGGCGATAGGTCATGCTCGACGGGTCATGCGTGATGAGCTGCCACGCCTTCATCGTGAACTCGAATCGCGGCGGCGCGGTCTCACGCCAGCGAAGCAGCACGCGCTCCGCTGGCGGATCGTAGAAGGTCTGCTGCACTTCGACGACCGGCCAGCGCTCGAAGTACTCGCGTTGACTGATCGTCCAGCCGCACAGGCCGACCTTGATCATCGAGCCTCACCACGTGACGTCGCGCAATCGATCCTCATTCGCGAGCAGATCGATCGCAATGATCGTTCCGTTCTCGATCGTGAACGCGAACGCCACTTTCGCTTTGCCTGCGACCGGCCACACGAGTCCCGGCATGCCCGCGAGCAATCCCGGTTGGGCGCCTTGCGCGCGTCCGGCGAATGTCTTCACCGCCGCATCGACACCGCGCTGTTCCGGCGTTGCACCGAACTTCACCGCCATCGCATCCGCGCGCACGACGACATTCGGCGCAAGCAACGAGACGAGCTTCGCGACATCACCCGCTCGCGATGCTTCGAGAAACGCGTCGACGATCTCGCGTTGTCGCGACACGGCACCATTCACGTCCGCGCCGCGCACCCGACGACGCGCACGACTCGCGAGTTGCCGCGTTGCCGCGGCATTGCGTCCCACGATTTCGGCAATGTCGTCGAACGGCACGTCGAACATGTCGTGCAGCACGAACGCGACGCGCTCGGCGGGCGTGAGCGTTTCGAGGACGATGAGCACCGCGACCCCAAGCGAGTCCGCGATCAGTAACTCATCCTCGGGATCCGCATTCGCAATCGCATCATGATCGAGCGATTCCTCGCGATGCGCATTTCGCGATCGCAGTGCATCGAGACACACGCGTGCGACGACGGTCGTGAGCCAGCCGCCGAGGTTCGCGATGTCGCTCGCATCGCTGCGGCTGAGTCGCAGCCACGCTTCCTGCACCGCGTCATCCGCGGCGTGGTAATCGCCGAGCATGCGATACGCAACCTTGCCGAGGTGCGCGCGGTGTTCTTCGAATCGCTCGGCGAGCCACTGCTGTTCGTTCACGATGCCGTCCTCAACTGAAGTGTGCCGAGGATACGAGACTGCGGACGCAGCGCCCACGAGGTGATTGCGCACAACGCAAAAATTGAGGGCACGACGAGATGCCACGTTTCGTCGTGCATCACCGCGTGCGACGTGACTGCGCCCGTGAGCTCGAAGAGCGTTCCGGCGTACGCCCACTCTTTCA
>JBQCJC010000441.1:0-6105 GCA_051953135.1 Thermoanaerobaculia bacterium
CGGCGGGCGGTTACCCCGCCCAATCGCGATTTACCGACGGGGTGAGAGCCCGCCGCTCCACTTTCCAACGTCAGGCAGCAGCAACAAATGACGCCACGTCTTCCGCGGCCAACGGTTTCGCGTACAGGAATCCCTGTAAGAGCGTAATTCCGTAGCCGCGGAGGCATTCGACATCGCGCGGATCTTCGACGCCCTCGGCGACAACATCCGCGCCGAACTCGCGCGCGAGATGCGTTACCGCCGACACGACAGCACGACGTTTGGGATCGTTCGAGCACGTAAGAACGAAATACTGATCGAGTTTCAGATAATCAGGACCGACGTCGATCAGCATTTTGAAATTCGATTGCCCGAGGCCGACGTCATCGACCGCGAGCTTCGCGCCACAATGACGCAGACGATCGATTGCCTCGAGAAAACTACGACCATCCCACGGCGGCGCGTGCTCCACCACCTCGACTGTAATGCGCGACATCGCGATCTCGTGCTTCGCCGCGACCGCTTGCAGGAATGGTACGAACCCTACGTCGCGGCCTAACGTCGATGCGTGAACGTTGATGCACAGATGCACGTCCGGCGGCAGAAATGGTGATTGTGCGAATGCGGCGGAAATGCACGCGCGATCGACGAGGCTCTCTTCGCGCTTCAATCGTACGTAATCGAACAGTACGCCCGCGGCGGCGAAATTCGTTCCGGCGGGACCGCGCGACAAACACTCCAGCGCGTGCAACGAGACGGAATCGTCCTGCACGCGAACGATTGGCTGAAACAGTGGCGTAATCCCGCCGGGCTTGAGGATCGTATTGAGCGCGGAATGCTCGCTCATCGATGCTCGAGCAGAGTCCTGGCCACGGTCGCGATCTCCATCATCGCCTTCGGCTTCTGGAGAAATACATCGGCGCCGCGATTGAAGGACTCTCGCTCGATCTCCGGTGTTCCGAATGCGCTGAGAAGCATCACCCTTGTGTTAGGGCAACGCTGATGCACGTCGGCGACGATTTGCAGGCCCTCGACGCCGCCGATGCCTGTCAGGCGCAAATCGGCAATGACGAGGTCATAGGAGTAATTGGCGAGCAGCGCCTGTGCTTCTTCCAGTTCGTGCGCGGCATCCACCGCGTAGCCGAGTCCTTCGAAGTACTTCCGCATGGTCATGACGATGAGCTCTTCATCGTCGACGATCAGAATGCGATCGGTTTCTACGCTCGCGAGTTTCATGGTGTCGCCTGATAGACCGGGAATCGGACAGTGATCCGGGCACCGCCGTCCTCCGCGTTGCCTGCACGTACTGTGCCGCCGTGCTCTTCCACAATGCGATGCACGATAGCGAGACCGAGTCCCGTACCCCCGCGGCGCTTCGTATAGAACGGCTCGAAAATGCGAGGCAGGTCTTCAGTGGCGAAGCCGGATCCGTAATCGCGGACGACGCACTCGACATACCCATCCACTTCGCGCGCGCTCACATCGACGTAACGTTCCGAATCCGCGTGTTGAATGGCGTTGATGATCAGGTTCTCGAACGCTTGTACGAGTCGCGACTGATCCATCAAGGACGTGCGCCGCACGTCGATGTCGACGCGCATCTGGACGTTTGCGTTGCGCGCAAATGCTTCCGTGTCTTCGATTGCACGACGCAAAACCTCGCCGACAGAGCCGGGACGGAGATCGATGGTCCACGTGCGGCCGTAGGCGAGGAGGCTTTCCATGAGTCGATTCAATCGATCGAGCCACCGGCGCATCACGGTGAGGAGATCGGTGACATCGTCGGTGTGCGGTAACGTGCTCTCCAGCGCTTCGAGCGTGATCTGCATGCCGAAGATCGGATTGCGGACTTCGTGGGCGACGCCGGCGACGAGCTCGCCGAGGGCGGAGAGTTGCTCGCCGCGCTTCACGGCGTTTTGCAGTTGCACGACGCTGGTCGTGTCGCGCGCGATCAGAATGACGCGCGGCGTTTCATCCTCGGGGTGATACGCGTTGCCGGTGATGTCCCACGAGCGATCGCTCTCCGGATCGTACGCTTGCGCGGTGCAGGTTTCGCCGCTGTCGCGCACCGCTTCGACGCACGCGGCCAGCGTGGTCCACGGCTCGTGAAGGCCGTAGGAGCGAATGCGGCGTCCCAGCGCTTCGGCGTAATCGCCGCCGGCGAGATCGCGCGCGGAGCGATTCATGCGCCGCACGACGCCGTCCATCGACGTGATGAAAATCGGGAGCTCGATGGCGTCGAACGTGAGCGACCACTCCAGCCCTTTGCGCTCGATAACGTGAAGCAGGTGACGACGTTCATCCTCGGCGCGACGTCGTTCGATCAATCGTCCGAGTCCCGCGCCGGTGCGCAGCAGAGCGCGCGCGTGAATCGTGTCGAGCGGCCGCACATTGCGCGTGAAGAGCTCGAGCACGCCGACGATGCGCGGGCCGTCGCGCAATGGAACCGCGACCGCGCCGTGCAATCCGAATTGTTCCGCGAGATACGCGCGCGTGAGTTTCGAATCGTCGGCGATGTCGCCGATCCACACCATGTCGTCCGCGGCCCACACGCGTCCCGGCAATCCGTGACCGCGCGGGAAACGCATGCCGCGCATGCGTTGCGCGAGATCGCTTCCGTGCGGCAGCGCGGGCGATGCGTAAATCGCGATCGGATCGAGCGCGGTGGTGTCGTCTTCGCCGAGGAGCCAGATGATGCCGCAGTCCCACTCGTCGGATTCGCAGAGATACTCAACTGCCGCGAGCAGCGTGCGCATCAGCGGACGCTCGTCGTCGATGAACAACCGCGTGAGCGAAAGCTCGAACAAATCTTCGCGCTTGCCCGCGGTGAGATCCGAAAGCAGACGCGCGGTGAAGACCGCGTGCGTCGTGGTGTCGCCTTCGATCACCGGCGTCGCCGCGATCGAGTAGTAGCGAACGTTGCTCAGAACGCTGTGGCCCCTGAGGGCGCGATCGAGCAGCTCTGGCCACGCCTCGTCGAAGAGATGCGATGCGTCGATTCCGACTTCGATCGATTCGAACAGCCGCGCGAATGCGCGATTGAACGCGATCAGCGTGCGCGACGAATCGATGATCCACATGGGATCGTGAGCGCTTTGCAACAACGCGCCGGCGAGTGGCTGCACGGGCGACATGATGACAGGAAGTGCATGATAAGGAGATGGCGGAGGTCACATCATGAAAATCGGGATCATCGGCTCGGGCAACATCGGCGGCACGGCGGCGCGTCTGTTCGCGAAGGCGGGACACGAAATCGCGATCAGCAATTCACGCGGGCCGGAGTCGCTGCGCGAGCTCGTTGCGGAGCTCGGCACGCATGCGCACGCGATGACGGTCGACGATGCCGCGCGCTTCGGCGACGTCGTGCTGGTTGCCGTCCCGTTGAAGAACTATCGCGATCTGCCCGCGGAGGCGTTTCGCGGCAAGATCGTGATCGATGCGAACAATTACTACCCGAGCCGCGACGGACAGATCGAAGCACTCGATCGCGATGAGGTTGCGTCGAGTGAATTGCTCGCGCGGCATCTCGAAGGCGCGCAGGTCGTGAAGGGGTTCAACACGATCTGGTCGGAGCATCTGAAAGTGCAGGGCGATTCGTCGAAGCCGGTCGGCGAGCGTCGCGTGATTCCGATCAGCGGCGATTCGGCGGAGGCGAAGCAGGTCGTGGCGTCGTTGATCGAGGGAATCGGATTCGGTCCACTGGACATGGGCACGCTCGCGGAGAGCCGCCGACAGCAGGTCGGTGCGAAGATCTACAACAACGCGATCAGTGTGAACGAAGCGAAAGGGTTGTAATCGTGACGAACGTACGCGAGTTGTTTGATCTCACGAATCGCGCCGCGATCATCACCGGCGGTTCGCGCGGCCTCGGGTTCGAGATGGCCGAAGGACTGGCGGAGGCCGGCGCCGCGGTGATGTTGTGCGCGCGCCGCGAAGAATGGCTCACGCCCGCGCTCGATGAATTTCGCGCGCGCAGGTTTCGCGCCGAAGGACTCGTGTGCGATGTCACCAATCCTGAGCAGGTGCAAAGCGTCGTCGATGCGACCGTGAATGCATTCGGTCGCGTCGATGTGCTCATCAACAACGCGGGCATTTCGTGGGGCGAACGTCCGGAGTCGATGCCGTACGACAAATTCAAGAAGGTGCTCGACACAAATCTCAGCGGCGCATTTCTGTTCGCGCAGTCCGCGGGACGAGAAATGTTGAAGCACGGCCGCGGATCGATCATCAATATCTCGTCGACGGCCGCGTTCAAATCGGCCGTGCACGGACCGCATTACGCGGGTTACGTTTCGAGCAAAGCGGCGTTGATCGGATTGACGCACGAACTCGCGGCGAGTTGGGGACCGCAGGGCATTCGCGTGAATGCGATCGCGCCAGGCTTCTTCCACTCGCGACTCGCCGATGCCGTGATCGAACGCGTCGAGCCGGAGATTCAGCAGCGCAATCCCATCCCTCGCGTCGGCAACGCCGGCGAGCTCAAAGGCGTCGCGGTATTTCTCGCAAGCGACGCGTCGAGTTATGTGACCGGGCAGGTGATCGTGGTGGATGGCGGAGCGGTGATTGTTTAGTCGTTGTCGGTAGTCGGTAGTCGGTAGTCGGTTGTCGGGAGAACCGCTCCGCCGAGTATCGTGCTCTCGTCTCTCCCGACTACCGACTACTGACTCCCGACTACCAACGATGAGGAGACCGAAGCGTGACCACGACACCTGCCTGGTACCAACACTTCGACTACTGGGTTCGTCCCAACCTCAACTATCCGCGGCGTCCGCTCACGGACATTCTTCGCGTTGCGGCGTCCGACGTTCCGGATAAGCCGGCCACCACATTTCTCGGCGCGACGCTCACCTTCGCTGAGATCAAAGAACGTGCGGACAAGTTTGCGACGGCGCTGGCGCGCATGGGCATCGGCAAAGGCGATCGCGTTGGCGTGATGCTGCCGAATTGTCCGCAGTACGTGATTGCCGTCTTCGGCATCCTGCGCGTCGGCGCGATCGTCGTGAACATCAATCCGCTCTACACGCCGCGCGAAGTGGCGGTCGTCGCGAGCGACTCCGGCATGCGCGTGATGATCGTGCTCGATCTCCTCGCGCCCGTCGCGATGCAGGTGCCGCTCGAGAAATTCATCGTCACGTCCGCGGGCGAATACAGCGCGCACAATCTCGAATGTCCGCGCATCGACGGAGCGGAGCGATTGTGTGATGTGCTCGCGAGCGTCGACGTTCCGCAACTGCCGCGAGTCGATATCGATCCCGAGCACGACGTCGCCGTGCTGCAGTACACCGGCGGCACGACCGGCACGCCGAAAGGCGCGATGCTCACGCACTACAACATCTTCGCGAACGTCGTGCAGACCACCACGTTGCACGTGCCGTCTTTGCGTCGCGGCGAGGAGCGCTACCTGCTCGTCATTCCGTACTTTCACATCTACGGATTCACGGTCGGCATGATGGCCGGCACGTGGCTCGGCGCGCAGCAGATCCTGATTCCGAAGTACGACGTCGATGCACTGCTCAACGCGGTGCGCGATCATCGACCGACTTACTTTCCCGCGGTGCCGACGATCTACATCTCGTTACTCAATCATCCGAACGCGCGGCAATACGGCCTCGACAAGATTCGCGCGTTCAACAGCGGATCGGCGCCGCTGCCGCTGGAAGTGCTCGAACAGTTCGAACAGATGACCGGCGGGTTGCTCAGCGAGGGTTATGGGTTATCCGAGGCGTCGCCGGTGACGCATACGAGCCCGACGTTGTCGAAGAGAAAACCCGGCACCATCGGCATTCCGCTGCCCGACACCGACATGAAAATCGTCGACCTCGTCGAGGGGACGAACATTCTCGGCATCGGCGAAGAAGGCGAGTTGTGCATCGCCGGACCGCAGGTGATGAAAGGCTACTGGAATCGTCCCGAAGAAACCGCGCAAACGATTCGCGTCGACGCGCACGGTACGCGCTGGCTGTACACCGGCGACATCGCGCGCATCGATCAAGACGGCTACACGACGATCGTGCAACGCAAGAAAGACATGATCATCGTCTCCGGATTCAACGTCTATCCGGGCGAAGTGGAGAGCGTTTTGTTCACGCATCCCGCGGTGATGGAAGCGGTGGTGATCGGCGTGCC
>JBQCJC010000442.1:0-16927 GCA_051953135.1 Thermoanaerobaculia bacterium
GCAATGCCCGGCCGCCACAATCTCGACAACCTCATCGCGGCCATCGCCACCGCGCGCGCACTCGGCATCTCGTGGGAAAACATCGAGCGCGGCGTGAAGAACGTGCAGCCCGCGTATCACCGCGGCATCATCATCGAGCGCAATGGCGCGCTGATTTACGACGACACGTATAACTCGAATCCGTACGCGCTGAAGCGCACGCTCGAGCTCATGACTCAGGCCGACGTGCAAGGCCGCCGCATCGCTGTCATCGGCGACATGCTGGAGCTCGGCGAGCACGAAGAGACGTTCCACCGCGAAGCCGGCACTGAAATGCCGAAGAGCATTGACGTCGTGATCGGCGTCGGCAAACGCGCGAAGTGGATTCTCGAAGGCGCGCGCGAAGCCGGTTTCGCGAACGAATCACTGCACCACTTCGACAACGCCGAAGCCGCCGGCAATTTCCTGACGACTTTCATTCAACCGAACGACCTGGTCCTGCTCAAAGGCTCGCGCGGCGTCGGCCTCGACAAAGCGGTCGCCATCGTCTCTCCCGACAACCGACAACCGACTACCGACAACCAACGAAAGGGCGCGCACTAAATGCTTTACCACCTGCTCTTCAACCTGCGCGATCACTTCGTCGGCTTCAACGTCTTCCGCTACATCACGTTCCGGACGGCATTCGCCGCGCTCACCGCGCTCCTCATCTCCTTCATCCTGGGACCGTGGTTAATCGAGCGGATGCGCCGTATCAAGCTCGGCCAGTACATCCGCGAAGAAGGACCGAAGTCGCATCAGGTGAAGGCCGGTACGCCGACGATGGGCGGCATTCTCATCAACGTCGCGATCCTCATCCCGACGATCCTGTGGGCCGACATCTTCAATCCGTACATCTGGATCGTGCTTTTCGTGACGGCCGCGTACGCCGCGATCGGCTTCGTCGACGACTATCGCAAGCTCGCCAAGAAACGAAACCTCGGCCTGACGGCCGCGGAAAAATTCGGCGCGCAGTTCGCCGTCGCCGCGCTGGCCGCGTTGGCGATCGCGTACCTGCCGATGCTCAAGAACAACTACAACACCGTCATCACGTTTCCGTTCATCAAGCCCGAGACCTTCGCGCTCGACATCGGATTTCTCTACATCGGGTTCGTGATGTTCGTGCTCGTCGGCGCATCGAACGCCGTCAATCTGACGGATGGTCTCGACGGACTCGCGATCGGCTCGACGCTCATCGCCGCGGTCACGTACACCGTGCTCACGTACGCGACCGGTCACGCGAAGATTGCCGAATACCTGCACATCGCATGGGTACCGCAAACCGGCGAGCTCGCCGTGTTCTGCGGCGCGATGGTTGGCGCATCGCTCGGCTTCCTCTGGTTCAACGCACATCCCGCCGAGATCTTCATGGGTGATGTCGGATCGCTCGCGTTAGGCGGAGCGATCGGATGTCTGGCCGTGATGATCAAACAGGAATTCCTGCTTGTGCTCGTCGGCGGCTTGTTCGTGCTCGAGGCGATGTCCGTGATCCTGCAGGTCGCATCGTTCAAGCTCACCGGCCGGCGCATTTTCAAGATGTCGCCACTGCATCACCACTTTGAATTGTCGGGTTGGAAGGAAACCAAGGTCGTCGTCCGCTTCTGGATCATCGCGATCATGTTCGCGATGATCGCGCTGGCGACGCTCAAGCTCCGGTGATGAAGACTCTCGTACTGGGCGCAGCGAAATCGGGTGTGGCGGCGGCGAATTTTCTCGCCGCGCGCGAGCACTCTGTCGTTCTCAGCGACAGCAACGCATCGCCCTCGCTCCCATTCGATCTGGATGCGCGAGTCACGCGTGCGTTCGGCACACAGGACGCGGCGCTGCTCGACGGCGTCGAGCAGATCGTGCTCAGCCCGGGCGTGCCGTCGACGATTCCTTTGCTTCACGAAGCAGCCGCGCGCGGCATTCCGGTCGTCGGAGAGATCGAGCTCGCGTATCGCTATCTCAAAGGCACGGTCATCGCGATCACCGGCACGAACGGCAAATCGACGACGACTGCCTTGATCGGCGAGATTCTCAAAGTCGCGGGACGCGATCCGATCGTCGCCGGGAACATCGGTGAGCCGCTGATCGCTGCGGTCGATCTCGAAAACGCGCGCAACTACGTGCTCGAGCTCTCGTCGTTTCAACTCGAATCCGTCGACACGTTCCACGCGAACGTGTCGTTGTTGCTCAACATCACGCCCGATCATCTCGATCGTTACGCGAACTTCGATGCGTACGCCGCGGCGAAGTTCCGCATCTTCCGCAATCAGGAATCGGGCGATACCGCGATCGTCAATGCGAACGATCGACGCGGCGCGCCGCGCGATCCGAAAGCGCGAGTGTGGCGCTTCAGTGCAACGAACCCGGTCGATGACGGCGCATGGTTCGATGGCAGCGATCTCGTGATGCGTCTCGATGGCAACGATCGCCGCATTCCGCGCACGTCGCTGCGACTCGAAGGCGCCGCGAATGTCGAGAACGCGCTCGCCGCATGGCTTGCCGCACGCGCGGTGGGCATCGACGACATGGACGTGCAGATCGCATTCGGCACATTCGCGGGATTGCCGCATCGCATGCTGCTCGTGCGCGAGCTCGACGGCGTGAAGTACATCAACGATTCGAAAGGCACGAACGTCGATGCGTCGATGAAAGCGCTCGAAGGCTTCTCCTCGCCGAACGTGATTCTCATTCTCGGCGGCAAGGACAAAGCCGGTGAGTTCGAAAAGATGCGCGAGCTCGTGCAGCAAAACGTTCGCACGGTCCTCACGATCGGTGCGGCCGCGATACGCATCACCGAAGCACTCGAAGGCACAACGGAAATCGTGCACGCAGGAGACATGCAACACGCCGTCGACTGGGCGCGCAAAAATGCGAAAGCGGGCGAAACGGTATTGCTCTCACCCGCGTGCGCAAGCTTCGATCAGTTTCGCAATTTCGAACACAGAGGACAGGTGTTCGAAGACCTCGTGAGGGGTTTGCGATGATCGCGATGAGTTGGCGGTTGGCGGTTGGCGGTTGGCGGTTTACCACCGCGCTCCCTCGTTTGCACGAATCGCACGATGCTCGGAATCGTGGTCGGGTGGTGGCCTCCCGACAACCGACAACCGACAACCGACAACCGGGTCGAGGCGCGCTATGAGCCGCAAACTCACTTACGACTCCTGGCTCTTCTCCACCGCGACGATCATCGTCGTGATGGGCATGGTCATGATCTACAGCGCGTCCGCGATGATCGCGTCGCAGCGCTGGGGACATGGCTCGTACTACTTCTTCACGCGCCAGGCGATCTTCCTCGCGGTCGGTTCCGCGGCGATGTTGTTCCTCATGCACATCAATCCCGCGCTGCTGCAGAACCGGCGCGTGATTTACGGCTCGCTCATCGGCGTCGCGCTCGCGTTGATCGTGGCGTTGTTTCAATCGCCGATCAACGGCACGCATCGCTGGGTTCACTTTCCCGGCTTTCAATTGCAGCCGAGCGAATTCGCGAAGCCGGTCGTGATTCTCTTCATCGCGATGTTCCTCGCGAAACGCGAGGAGCGCATCAATGACCTGACGACGACACTGTTGCCGTTAGGCTTCATCCTGTCGCTCATCGCCGGACTCGTTTTGTTAGGCCGCGACTTCGGCACCGCGACGACGTTGATGGCCATTGCCGCCGGCATGATCTTCTGCGCCGGCGTTGCGTGGCGCATGATCGCCGTCGCCGCACTGACGTTGATTCCGTTGCTCGGTTTCTTTGCCGTCAGTGCCGCGTATCGGCGCGAGCGACTGCTCACATTTCTCAATCCCGAAAGCGATCCGTTAGGCGCGGGCTTTCAGGCGATGCAGTCGTTGATCGCGTTAGGCACCGGCGGATTTCAGGGACTCGGCATCGGCAACGGACGGCAGAAACTCTTCTTCCTTCCCGAGCCGCACACCGATTTCATTTTCTCGATCATCGGCGAAGAGCTCGGCTTCATCGGCGCGCTCGCGCTCATCGGCGCATTCGGCGTGCTTGCGTGGCGCGGCTTCCGAATCGCGCGTTACAGCCAGGACCGTTTCGCCTTTTACGCGGCCCTCGGCTGCACGCTCATGTTCGCCATTCAGGCGCTGATCAACGTCAGCGTCACCGTGTGTTTGTTGCCGACCAAAGGCATTCCTCTTCCGCTCGTCAGTTACGGCGGTTCCTCTTTGATCGCGAGCCTCATGGCCGTGGGGGTGTTGCTCAACTTTTCACAGCAGTCAGGCTAGGACGAAAGGTGTCGTGATGGGCGAGCAGGGCGTGAAGACACTGATGATTGCGGGAGGTGGCACTGGTGGCCACATCTATCCCGCGATCGCCATTGCGCGCGAATACACGGCGCGCGATGCGAATCGCCGCGCCGTGTTTGTCGGCACCGAGTACGGCCTCGAAAAAAACATCGTTCCGAAAGCCGGCTTTCCACTCGAGTTCATTCAGGTTGGCGGGCTCAAGGGCAAAGGCGGACTCGATCTCGTACGCAATCTCGCAAGACTGCCGCTCGGTTTCATTCAAGCGTTTCGTCTGATCGGCAAACACAAACCCGATGTCGTGTTAGGCGTAGGCGGCTACTCGAGCGGCCCCGTGCTCATCGCTGCAGTGCTGCGACGCGTGCCGAGCATCATTCACGAAGCGAACGCATTTCCCGGCCTCGCGAATCGCGGCGTCTCGCGATTCGTCACTGCAGTGGCCGTCGCATTCGCAGAAGCATTGCCGCGACTCGGACGTAAAGACGGAGCAGTCACCGGCAATCCGATTCGCAAAGAGTTTTTCGAAGCGTCCTCCCAGCAACCGACAACCAACAACCGGCAACCGCGCCTCCTCATCTTCGGCGGCTCGCAAGGCTCGCGCGTGATCAACAACGCGATCCTGAGCGCACTCCCATTGCTCGAACCGAACTTCGAGATCGTCCATCAAACGGGTCCGACCGATCACGAGAAAGTGCTCGCCGCGTACAACGAAACGAAATTCGCGAACGCGCGCGTCGTGCCGTATCTCGATCCGATGGTCGACGAGCTTGCGGCCGCGGACCTCGTCGTTTGTCGCGCCGGCGCCATGACATTGGGCGAGCTCGCGGCCGTCGGCAAAGCCGCGATTCTCATTCCGTTCGCGGCTGCAACGAACAATCACCAGGAAGTGAATGCGCGCGTCGTCGAGAAAGCCGGCGGCGCCATCGTGATCACCGAAAAAGAACTGAGCGCGGAGCGATTGGCGAACGCCATTCGCGACGTGATGAGCGATCCGCAACGCGCCGCGCGCATGAGCGATGCGGCAAAGACGCTCGCCGTTCCCGATGCAACGAAAAAGATTGTCGATTTGATCGAGAAAATTCAGAGAAATTAATTGCCTTGGTCCTCTTGCAAACTTAAAATTTATTAATTAAGACGCCACTACCGTAATGAATTTTGGTGACATAAAAAACATCCATTTCGTCGGCATCGGCGGAATTGGAATGAGTGGCCTCGCGGAAGTGCTCGCGGCGGGCGGCGCTTCCGTCTCCGGTTGCGACGCGAAATCCTCCGCCGTGACCGACCTGCTGGCCAGCCGCGGCATTCGTGTCGCGATCGGTCACGACGCGTCGCACGTCAACGACGCAGGACTGCTCGTCATCACCTCGGCCGTGCGCGGCGAACATCCCGAGCTCGAAGCCGCGCGCGTGAAAGGCATTCGCGTGATGAAGCGCGCCGAGGTTCTCGGCGCAATCGTGAATGCGAAACATTCGATCGGCGTCAGCGGCACGCACGGCAAAACGACAACCAGCGCGATGGTCTCGATCGTTCTCGAAGAAGCGGGACTCGATCCGACGGTGCTCGTCGGCGGCATGGTTCGCAATCTTCAAACGAATGCGAAGAGTGGCAAGAGCGACTTCCTCGTCGTCGAAGCAGACGAGTACGACCGCACGTTCCATCAACTCAAACCCGAAATCGCGGTCGTCACGAACATCGAAGCCGATCATCTCGAGTACTACGGCTCACTCGATGCGATTCGCGAGGCATTCCGAATTTTTCTTCGCGGCGTGAGCGGTCCGATCGTCGCGTGTGTCGATGACCCCGAAGTCGTGCAGGCCGTGAGCGGATTCGCGAACGTCGTTCGCTACGGACTCGGCGACAACGCCGAACTGCGCGCGACAAACGTCACGTTCAACGAACGCGGCTCGTCGTTCGATGTCGCAGGCGTTGGCTTCTTCAAACTCTTCGTGCCGGGCGAGCACAACGTACGCAACGCGCTCGCCGCGATCGGTGTCGGCCGCGCCCTGAACATCGATCCGCATGTGATCGCGACCGCGCTCGCGAAGTTCCTCGGCGTCGATCGTCGCTTTCAAATCCTCGGCGATTACCTCGGCGCCGTCGTCGTCGACGACTACGCGCATCACCCAACTGAGATTCGCGCAACGCTGCAAGCGGCGCGCAGCGGTTATCCCGAGCGTCGCATCGTCGCGCTCTTTCAACCGCATCTCTACTCGCGCACTGCCGATTTCGCGCGCGAGTTCGGTGAAGCGTTGAAAGGCGCCGATGTGCCGATCGTTTCTCCGATTTACGCGGCGCGCGAAAAACCGGTGCAGGGCATGTCGTCGAAGATCATCGCCGACGCCGTTCCGGGCATCGAGTTCCTCGATCGCAGCAATTCGCAAATCGTGAACGAGATGCGCCGGCGACTCACGCCGCGCGACATCTTCATCGCCATGGGTGCGGGAGACGTGCACGAAATCGCCGAGCAACTCGTGCGCGGGGAGGAGGCGTGATGAACTTCGACACCACTGCTTCGCGGTTCCTCCGTCCGACAGACATCACGCGTCTGCGCCGCAATCAGCGACGCATTCAGGTGCAGCGTCTGCTCGTCATTCTGCGCACCGCGGGATTGCTCGTAACGGTCGTCCTCGGCGGTATGTGGATCTGGCGTCACACGCAAACCGATCCGCAGTTCGCGGTACGCACGATCGAGATCGATGGCGCGGTGCACACGCCGCGCGCGGCGCTCGACCACGTGACGCAGCAATACGTCGGCGCGAATCTCTTCGAGCTCGACATCGCTCGCGTGCAACGCGACCTCGGCGGACTCGGATGGGTGCGCCGCATCGATATCGAAAAGAAATTGCCCGACACGATGCGCATCAAGATCACCGAGCGCAATCCGGTCGCGCTCGTGCGTTTGTCCGACAAGATTCTCTACGTCGATGAAGAAGGCTCGGGATTCGCGGAGCTTTCGCCGACCGTCGGCGATCGTGATCTTCCGGTCATCGGCGAAGCGCAGGGACCGGAGCTCGCGCGCACCGTGCGACTGCTCGAAGAACTGCGCCGCGCTGATCCCGCGATGTATGCGCGCATCAGCGAAGTGTGGCCGATTCCGCCGCGCGGCTTCGCGATCTATGACCGCGAGCTCGCGGCCGTCGTCTACGTCAACGCCGAAGACGCGTCGCCGAAGTACCGCGATTTGCGCGCGGTGCTGCAAACAGAAAACAACCCGCACATCGAATACGCGGACCTCCGGTTCGCAGACAGAGTCATCGTGAAGAAGCTGGGGAACCCCCTGGAGAAGAACAATGTCCAGAACTGAAGATCGCTACATCGTCGCCCTCGACATCGGCACCTCGAAAGCCTGCGCGCTGGTCGGCGAAGTGACCGATCGCGGACAGCTCGAGATCATCGGCAAAGGCACGTCGCCGATGAAAGGCACGCGCCGCGGCAACATCATCAACCTCGATCAGGCCATCGATGCGGTGAAAAAAGCGGTGGATGAGGCCGAGGTGATGGCCGGATTGCAGATTGAAAGCGTGTATGTCGGCGTGGCCGGAGATCACATCCGCTCCGTCAACTCGCGCGGCGTCGTCTCGGTGATGGGCAAACACAAAGAGATCGCGCGCGAAGACATCGACCGCGTGATCGAAGCTTCGAAGTCCATCAACATCCCGGCCGAGCTCGAACTGCTGCACGTCATTCCGCGCGAGTTCGTCGTCGATGGCCAGGACGGCATTCACGATCCGCTCGGCATGACCGCGACGCGACTCGAAGCGAACGTCCACATCGTCACCGGCGCGCGCACGCACGATCAAAACATTCTCACGTGCGTGAACAAAGCCGGCATCGCCGTGCAGGAGCTCGTGCTCGAGCAACTCGCCGCGGCCGAAGCCGTGCTCACGCAGGACGAGCGTGAGATGGGCGTGCTGCTGATGGACATCGGCGGCGGCACCACCGATTACGCCGTGTTCCTCGAAGGCAACGTCGTACACACCAACGTGCTGCCGGTTGGCGCGGGACACTTCACCAGCGACATCTCCGTCGTGCTGCGCACGCCGATGGAAGATGCGGAGCGCATCAAAAAGCGCTACGGCTGCGCGTTGTCGTCACTCGTCACGGCCGACGACCCGATCGAAGTGCCGACCGTTGGCGGTCGCGCGCCGAAGATTCTGTCGCGTCAGGAACTCACCGGCATTCTCGAACCGCGTGCGGCGGAGATCGCGAAGCTCGTGTATCGCGATCTCGAAAAGGTCGGTCTCGAAAAAGAGATTCGCAGCGGCGTCGTGCTCGTTGGCGGCGGCGCGGAGATGGACGGCATGGTGGAGATGGTCGAGCAGGTGTTCGATCAATCCGCTCGCAAAGGTGTGCCGCGCCAGCTCGGCGGACTCGCGGACACGGTCAATGGTCCGGAGTGGGCTGCCGCGACGGGTCTGCTGCTGTGGGGACTCAAGGATCAGAGCAAGGTGCGCAAGCGCCCGCGTAAAGGACTCGGCAAAGTTGCGGACTCCTTCCGCCAGTGGTTCGCGTGGTCATGATTTCTGGCACGCGAAATAAGATTGAAAGTCATCATAAAAATCCTTACTATCCGGAGACGGTTAAATGATCACGTTTGACGAGAGGTCTGGCGACGGAACGCTCGCGGTAACACTCGACGAAGAGCTGCAGGTTCCGGCGAAGATCAAGGTCATCGGCGTTGGTGGTGGTGGTGGGAATGCCGTCAACCGGATGATTCAGGCCGGCATCAAAGGCGTCGAGTTTCTCTGCGCCAACACCGACCTGCAGGCGATGCGGCATTCGCTTGCGCCTGTGAAGTTGCAGATCGGCGGCAAGCTCACCAAAGGCCTCGGCGCCGGCGCGAATCCCGAGATCGGGAAGCAGGCCGCGCTCGAAGATACCGATCGCATTCTCGAGGCGCTGTCCGGCGCTGACATGATTTTCATCACGACGGGCATGGGCGGCGGCACCGGTACCGGTGCGGCGCCGATCATCGCGTCGCTCGCCGCGGAGTTAGGCGCGCTCACGGTTGCGGTCGTGACGAAGCCATTCGGCTTAGAAGGCAACCGTCGCCGCGTGCAGGCGGAGCACGGCATTCGTGCACTGCGCGATACGGTCGACACGCTCATCACGATTCCGAACGAGCGTCTGCTGAACTTCGTCGAGCGCGGTACGTCGCTCAGCGAGGCATTCAAGATCGCGGACGACATCCTTCGTCAGGCAGTGCAGGGCATTTCCGATCTCATCACCGTTCCGGGCGAGATCAATCTCGACTTCGCGGACGTGAAGACGATCATGCACGGCATGGGCATGGCGCTCATGGGCACGGGCGTGTCGAGTGGTGAGCATCGCGCGGTCGAAGCCGCACAGCGCGCGATCTCCTCGCCGCTGCTCGAGGAAGCGTCGATCGAAGGCGCGAAGGGCGTCCTGATCAACGTCACCGGCGGTTCGGACATGACGCTGTTCGAAGTGCACGAAGCGGCGTCGATCATTCAGGAAGCGGCGGACGAGGAAGCGAACATCATCTTCGGCACGGTCATCGATCCGCGGATGAAGGACGAAGTGAAGGTGACGGTCATCGCCACCGGATTCGACGCGGCGACGAAGGGCTTGCTCAATTCGCGCGGCGAATCGCTTTCGCAAACGTCGTCGCGCGCGAGCCATGCGCATGCGCAGCCCGCGCCGCAGCCGGTTGCGGCAGGGGCGGCGCCGTATCGTCCTTTCGCGCCGAAGGACATCGCAGCACAGCACGAAGAGCCGCCCGCGCAGCAGCTCGGAGCGGAGGGCGAGATCTACGATCCGCCATTTTTTCGAAGAGGCTTCAGCCGCGCCGACGGCTCCGGAGGATTCGGACCGATGGCGTCGAGTGATTTCGGCAGCGATCTCGATATTCCGACGGTGATTCGAAACCTGAGCGACTGATTCGACGAACATTTGCACGGACCCACGAGTCCGCGCAGCGCACCCCTCCTGTGCGCGTGCGATCCCGGGGAGAGGGCCCCAGGATCACCTGCTCCTGATGGGGCGTGGTTCTTCCGGCCACGCCCCGTCGCTTTTGTCTGAGAGAATCCAGTCCCTCAAATGATTGACTCAAGGATCACCCGAATCGCCACTACGCCGGAGGCGCACGGCGTATCTCCTCTTCGCGTACCTTTCAATCGTCCCTTCATTACAGGCCGCGAATTGGAGTATGTCGCCGATGCCATGCAGCGGCGACATCTCGCTGGCGATGGCTGGTACACGCGTCAATGCTCTGAACTGCTGTCCGAAATTCTCGGGGGCGCGCGTGTTCTTCTTACGACCTCGGGTACACATGCGTTGGAAATGGCTGCACTGTTGTTGAATCTGCAGCCGGGCGACGAAGTGATTCTTCCCGCGTTTACGTTCGTATCGTCTGCCAATGCCTTTGTGCTTCGCGGTGTGCGACCCGTATTTGCTGATATTCGCTCCGATACGTTCAATCTCGATGAGCGTGATGTCGAGCGAAGGATAACGTCGCGAACGCGAGCGATCGTAGCTGTGCACTATGGGGGCGTGGCTTGCGAGATGGACGTGTTACAAAAGCTTTCTGAGCGATATGGCGTGCCGATCGTGGAAGACGCCGCGCATGCTCTGTTCGGATCCTATCGAGGACGTCCGCTGGGCGCGGTTGCACCCTTAGCGGCCTTGAGTTTTCATGAGACGAAAAATGTTACCTGCGGGGAAGGTGGCGCGCTGGTGATTAACGATCCGTCGTTAATCGGTTCCGCCGAGATCATTCGAGAAAAAGGAACGGATCGTAGCCGGTTTCTTCGTGGAGAGGTGGCCAAATATAACTGGATCGATATCGGCTCCAGTTATCTGCCATCAGAGCTTGTGGCGGCATTTCTCTATGGTCAATTAGAGGTTCGTGAATTCACTCAAAGCCGACGTCGGCATTTATGGGAGCGTTATGAGCGTGAGCTTAAACCGTGGGCCGCACAAAAGGGCGTGCGGTTGCCTGTAACTCCGTCGCACTGTGAACAGCC
Organism: Thermoanaerobaculia bacterium; assembly: GCA_051953135.1. Lineage (GTDB taxonomy): Bacteria > Acidobacteriota > Thermoanaerobaculia > Gp7-AA8 > Gp7-AA8 > QHVT01. Next base: position 11,241 of record JBQCJC010000442.1, read on the forward strand.
GTACCATCTCTTTGCGTTGCTTCTCGAGTCGCCGTCGGACCGTGAGCGGCTTCGCGAACATCTGCGTGCGCGAGAGATCGAAGCAACGTTTCACTACCTGCCATTACATCTATCGCCTGTCGGGCATCGATTTGGCGGCCGTGAGGGCGATTGTCCGGTCACCGAGATGGTGAGCGAGCGCTTGTTGCGGCTTCCTCTCTTTACGGACATGACTGAGGCCGAGCAGTCGCGGACGATCGACGCGATTCTTGAGTTCTGATGCGTAGTATTGCGAAGCAGATACTGAGCCGAAACTTCGTCATTTTTTTCTGCACGGTTGTTGCGAACGCCCTGGCGGTGCGGTTTCGGCCCGTAGCCATGGTCGATACGCCACTTTATGTGGATCTGGCCGATCAGGCACGCCACGGCTCATGGAGCGGATTACTTTCACCCTTTGCGCCACATTGGACGAAGATTACGTTTCTCTCCGTCTTGGCGACCGCACGCACGCTGTCGAACGATCATTGGATGTATCTGGTGTTCCTTGTAAATCTCGTCTGCAGCGGGCTCGTGGCGGTCATGCTTGCGAGAATCGTATGGCGCGCGACAAATGCTCCTGTACCTGTAGCGACAGCCCTTGTCTTCTACTGGACCGGGTTCGACATCATCGTGTGGGTTCGGACCATGCTCACCGATACGATGTATGCGGCGGCGGCGCTGGCGGTCTTTGCGGTCATTGCGCTCGACATTTTTGATTCACGGGCGCGCGCTCGCTATGGATGGTTGGTTCCGGCGCTAATGGCGGCGATACTGACGCGTGTTCCCGGACTGCTACTGATTCCGCTGACCGCGATCGCCTACGCCTTGTTTGTCGAGCCGCCTGAAAAGCGTCGACTTCAGAATGTATGGATTGGGATGCTCGTGATGGTAGCGCTTGGCGCGCCATTCATTCGGGCCGCGCTGGTGAATAATCCCGCGTTATGGCCCACGGACTATTTGCGACCGCGTGTGGAGCGGTTGGCAGCGCGCGCAAATGATGGTGTCGTTGTGAACGGGCGCCCTGAACTCGCGAGGCCGGCGCCGCGTAGTGTGGCTGACCATGTCATAGTTCAGGCCGACCGATTTGTGAGGTTCTTTCAATTCCTCTCGTCGGATTTCTCGGCCCCGCATAATATTATTGCGGGCCTATGGTTCGGCTTGCTCTACGCCTTGGGGGGCATCGGTGCGATGGACGCTTTGCGTGCGGCAGATTGGCGACGCCGTTCTCTGGCGGGTTTATGCCTATTGTGGATTGTTGCGTATGCGTGGTTTTTCGCGCTAACTGAGCTCGACTACGACTGGCGTTATCGAATGCCGGTGCTTCCACAGTTCATTATCCTGGCTGCCTGTGGCATTGATGCACTTCTGCGTTCTCGGTTAACGCGGCTGTCGCTGGCCGCGCAATAAATACACACCACCGGCGACCGCGAACAGAATGACGACAAAACGCTGAAGCAGTGCGACCGTCAGTCCTGCCGGGAGCGGCACGCCATAAAGGCGAAGGACATAAGAAAAGACGGCTTCCCGAATCCCGAGCGCACCCGCGCTGATCGGCACGAGGGAGCTTATCGTGGTCATACCCATGGCGACAATCATGCCGATCAGCGAAACCGAATGTCCCACCGCGTATAGAAACGCGGCGGCGCCGATAATGCGAAACGCGTGACTCCCAGCGGAGAGCGTGAATACGACGGCGATCCCGTAGTAACCGAGCGTCGCCGCCGCCGTGCGCAATGTGGTGCAGGTAGCCTGAATGCGCTGACGCGCGCTGCGCCATGACAGGATAATTAAGGCCGTTCCGGCGGTGACGAGCATACCGGTGATCGTGACTATGCCGGGGATACGTTTTAAGGTCGTCGCCATGAGTTCGCGCGAGTGATCATTGAGAAATCCGGCGCAAATCGTGGGAAGGAGGAGTGTCGCGGCGCCGGCAAACCGTTCGAACAGGATTCCACCGATTGCCGCTGTCCAATTACGTGCGTGCGGTTTTAGGTGAATCGAACGGTACGCATCGCCGCCGAAGCCGGTAGGCAGAATTTGGTTGAAGAAATAGCCTCCGAACGCGATCCGTACAGCTTCCCATGGTGCGAGGCTTGTGTGTCGAAAAATGAAATAGGTTCTCGCCATTGCGATGGTAGTTGCTATGACGTAAGCGAGCGCGCCGAAAGCGAGCCAGATGGGGTTCGAACTCTCTAGTATATACGCCAGGTGAGTGAGGTCGACCGTAGCCAGGAGCCACCATAGTAGGCCTATGCCGATCATGACTTTAGCGACCCGCCATGCGCGTGATGTCATTCGATTCGATTCCCCGTCCATCGGCGATAGGTGTCGATTACGAGAACGCGCATGGCTAATGGCAACGTGAACAGCAATCGTTCCAGGGCGGTATATGCCGCTCCCAGTGCTATGCCGTATCTCGCGCGAAGGCTCAAGGCTGCGGCTTCAGTGAGGGGCGTATAGCCCAGCTCGCGACCCAGTGGCTGGCATATCGCATCAATCATCTCGACCAATTCCAGAGGCATGGATCGCCTCCATTGCCCGGCGATTTCGTTCGAAATAGGCTGCTCCAGATTCGCGTGCCAGGGTTGGGGGTTTTTCTCGCGAGCTTCAGTGTCGAGCATCTTCTCGGCGAATGGCACGTCGAGAAACACACAGAGACTCTCTATTGATTGACGGGGCTTAGCGAGCAGTTCTTCGAAATGAATGCGATAAAACCGATTTGGGTAGCGTTGCGCCGCTCGCAGAATGGAGCGGTTATACAAGACCCATCGATGTGCGAGTGCGCCGAGCTCGGATAAGTCAAATTTTACGCCACGGTAGGACAAGACATTGTCGCGGTAATCGCGCACAAGATGAATGAATCTCGCGTTTGGGAACCGTTCAGCGAGCTCTTCTGCGAAAATTGCGTAATGAGGGTTTTTGTCCCCAAGGGCACACTTGGCGCGTTTTCCGGTTGAATCGGCATGCGCCTCATACACTGCTTCGCAGTGTGCAGCAAATGATCGCGGCGCCGCTATCGCGTCAAACCGATTTGCGATGCTGGCTTGGTCGATATTCCAGCGCCGCATTCGCTGCTCTTGGAACAGTAGCTCCGCAAATCGACGACTATCCGCTTTTGATAACTGCTCGACCGGAAACAAACCGCGAAGATAGAGAATGAACATTCCTTCAGGAGGAACCGAGACGCAGGGATTCGCATTGAGGATAGTTCGGAGCAGGGTTGTTCCGGAGCGCCCGCGTCCAAGAAGAAAAAACATTCTTTCGGAACCATAGGCGGCGATCGTCGTCATTGTGCCCACAGCGAAACGTCAAACCCATATCGTTCCAGGAGAATTTGATTGGATTCGTGGAAATGATCGACAAGATTGCGTCGCAGAGAATTGCTGATCGCGGCTGGCGTATGGGACGAATTTACCGCCTTAGTCGGTACCTGGAGGTCCAGGTCGACAGAAACTCCGAGCCAACGGAAGACTTCTCGCACCGTATCAGGCTGGGAAATCAGAGCTTCAAAACAAAGCAAATACATTTGATCTCGACCCAGTATCCGCTCCCAGCGATCGAGGGCGCGGTAGTAATGGCCACGCGCCAAATATTCAAAGGGCGACGTAGAGAAGGCTCCCGAAGAGAAGTGCGGTGGCTTGCGTCCTATTCGCAGCGCCGTTTCAGCATCGTCTGACTCGACGCCGTTTTCGACGCTGAAGCGGTAGTTGGAGATTGCGCGCGCGACCGGATCGCGCAGGATGAATATGGCTTTAATCCCGGGAATCACCGACGCTGCGGCGGCAGGCATCTCCTCGCGATCCATATAGCTCGTGCTCTTTTCTCCTCGTGCGCGAGCGTGCGGATTTCGGTGGAACCGCTGCTGATATTCCGACAAGGTATGCGGTTCGGTGAGGAAGAATTTGGGCTCGGGGCGCAGTGGGCGCAGCATCTCGATTTCCGGGTGCCGATCCAAAAGAGAATACAGGAACGTCGTTCCGGATCGTTGTGAGCCCGCGATCAGGAAGTGCTCAATCGTCATGATGTCGAGCGACTGCGGCTACGTGATACGGTTTCATACTGCTTTCGGTTAATGCCCGAACGACGTATTCGCCGATTGTTCCCAGGAGAATGACGACGGCGCAATGCATGATCGAAAAGAGCGTCATAGTGAAGTGTCGTGTGACTGCTCCGTAGAGGATGCCGATCGTCGACGCAATTAACCCGAGCGTCGTAGCGCAGCGGATTGGTAGCAGCGAATAGCCGAAAAGAACTCGTAGCGCTAGCGACACCAAACGGCGAAGTGTGTAATTTGATTTTCCCTGTAACCGTTCGTTGTGCTCGACAGTTACGTCTCCTGGATTTTGTGCATAAAGGATCGCCAGGCCGTTGATGTAGGGCATGCTCGTTCGGTGCGTGAGTATGCGGGCCACCACGGACCGACGTAGCAGTTTGAAATTTGTCAGAACGAGGGTGGCAGGCTTGTCGAACACTGCAGTGTTAATCCAGTTGACGCCCCAACTGCCGAGCCTACGAATCAACGAATGTTGCTTCCGGCGAAATTTGCCGAACACGACGTCGTACCCGTCTTCAGCCTTTTTGATCAGGTGGATGATTTCGGAGGGCGGGTTCTGCAGATCATCGTCGAGCACGACCACATACTCACCGCGGCTGAGCGACAGGCCACAATGGACGGCGTCGTGTTGTCCATAGTTTCTCAACAGCCGGACTGCGATGACGTGATTATTCGTGGCGGCGATTTGTTCGAGCACAGGCCATGTTTGATCGGTGCTTCCGTCGTCGATGAGCAGGAGCTCGTACGTCAACAAATTTTCTTCGAAGAAGCGAGAGCATGCCGCGGTGGTGAGCTCGATGATTTCCGCGCTGTTGAAAACTGGAATGACGGCGCTGTACGCCGGTTCACGTCGCAAAATGTCGCCCTGCGTCGATTCTTGGCGATCTCCAGCTAGCCCGTCAAGTGAAGACAAAAAAGGGAGGCACCCCGGGTGCCTCCCTTTTTGTCGTTGGTTGGTGAGCTATTGGTTACTAGACGTCTTCAGCACGCTTTCGATTTGCGCGAGGCGCTCCTCGAGCATCTGGATCTTTTCGTCCTTCAGTTGAACTTCCTTCGCAAGCCCCTGAATCGCGGCGAGCGCAAGACCGGCCTGATCGCCTGGTGCGATGTGCTTGTTGTCTGCGCCGAGACCGAACGCGGCATAGAAGTCTTCAGCCATTGGGCCTAAGTGCTTGGAGCTTTCGGCGTCATCCGAGTATCGCCACGTCATGATCGGCAGCGAACGAACACCTGCGAGCGCTGTTGCCGGATCGAAGATTTCGATGTCCTTCTTGATCGCGCGGCTGGAGCCTTGCGTCAGCGTGCCAGCGATGGTCATGTTGCCCGACACGTCGAGAAGCATCTCGCTGACCGAATCGCCAACGTCGGAGAGCACAAACCCTGTGCCCGCCGGCGATTGGTGGCCGATGTTCCATACCTCACCGTTCGCGCTGTTGTTGAGGCGGATGCGTGTGGCGCCATCATTCTGCAGTTCAAGAACCGTGTTATCTGCTGCGCCAGTGTCGATGACATGCAGTGCGCGCGTCGGAGAGGCGGTACCGAGGCCAACGTTGCCAGCTGCCGAAATATCAATCGACGAAGTCGGCGCTCCCGGACGGATGCGGAACGGGAGGCG
>JBQCJC010000443.1:0-6433 GCA_051953135.1 Thermoanaerobaculia bacterium
TTTTTATCTATTGTTTGGGGGGGGGGGGATCCCCCCCCCGTAGAGCATAATTTTACCGGGGGGCAAAAGCCCCGGCCGCTCCACTTCATTTCTTCAACACCACGATCAATCCCAGCGCCGCGGCGAGAATCATCAATCCCCACGTCGACAGCGTCGGGATGTTTCCCGCGGCGATCGTCACGGCCGCGCTGCCGCTGTTGTTTCCCGGCGTCGGATCGTTCGTGCTCGACACCGTTGCGGTATTCGTGAACGTGCCCGTCGCACCCGCATTCACCGCGACCGTCAACGTGAACGCGGCCGATGCGCCATTCGCGAGTGTTGCGATCGTGCACGTCACCGTGCCGTTCGATCCAACCGCGGGCTCCACGCAATTGAACGTGGGACCAGACGTCTGATCGAATGCGACGAAGGTCGTGTTTGCGGGCAGCGGATCCGAGAGCTCCACGCTCGTCGCATCCGTCGGACCGTTGTTCGTCACCGTGATCGTGTACGTCGTCGTCTCACCGGCGTGCACCGCCGGTGCTCCGGTCTTCGTGATCGTCACGTCCGCGAGCGTCGTCACATTGCCGGTCGTCGATGACGACGTATCGCCGCTGTCCGGATCACTCGTCGCCGATGTGATCGTCGCCGTGTTCGTGACCTGCGTACCGAACGTCGTCGATGGCGTGACCTGCACCGTCAGCGTGAACGTCGCACTCGCACCAGCAACGAACTGTGCGAGCGTGCACGTCACGGTGCCGTACGCACCGGCCGCGGGTGTCGTGCAGTTGAACGTCGGACCGCTGTTCTGCGCGAGCGAAACGAAGGTGACTTCGGCCGGGAGGATGTCCTGAATCGTGACGGTCATCGCATCCGACGGACCATCATTCGCCGCAGTGATCGTGTACGTCGCGTTCAAGCCCGGCGACATGCCGCTCGGTCCCGTCTTCTGAATGCGCAGATCGGCGAGCGTCGTCACCGACGTATTCGCGGACGAACTGTTGTTCGTCGTATTCGTATCGCCGGTCGTCGACGAGACGTTCGCGGTATTCGTCACCGTACCGCCGCTCGCCGCGCCCGATGCAACGCGAACCACGAATGTGAATGACGCGGTCGCACTCGCGGACATCGATGCGAGCGTGCACGTGACCGTACCGGTTGCGCCAACTGCAGGCGTCGTGCAGTTGAACGACGGGCCGCTGTTCTGCGCGAACGAAACGAACGTCGTGTTCGGCGGAACCGTATCGGTGAGCGAAACGCTCGCTGCATCGGACGGACCGTTGTTCGTCACCGTGATCGTGTACGTCGCATCCGCGCCGGCATTCACGCTCGTCGATCCGGTTTTGACCACCGCGAGATCCGCGTTCGCCGTGATCGCAGCGGTCGTCGATGAGCTGTTGTTGTTCGTATCGGGGTCGGCTGCATCGCCCGCAACGTTCACGGTGTTCGTGACGCTGGTCGTGTTGCCCGCGGTGATCACGAGAGTGTACGTCACGACGGCCGCGTTTCCGAGTCCGCCGCTGCAAATGACATCGCCGGTTGCGCCGGCGTTCGGAGTGGTGCACGACGTGGCCGGACCGCTGTTCTGCTGGAACGAAACGAACGTCGTGTTCGGCGGGAGCGTGTCGCCGAGGGTGAAGGCGGTGAAGTCCGGGCCATTGTTGGTGACCGTGATCGTGTAGGTGAGATTGTCGCCCGCGGTCGCGTTTGCGGGACCACTCTTCGTCACCGCGAGATCCGCGCCCTGCACGATCAGAGTGTGCGTGGCGGAAGTGTCGTCGGTGTCCGGATCGAACGTCTCGCTCTGAATCGTCACGGTGTTCGTGAATGACTCGCCGGAAGAACTTCCGGACGGAATGTGGCCCGTCAGACTGAACGTCGCGCTCGTTCCGGCAGGGAACGATGCAATCGAACACGTGACCGTTCCGCCGGTCGTGCAGCTAAACGTGGGACCACTGTTCTGCGTCAGCGACACGAACGTCATCGTGCCCGGCAGCGTATCCGTCCAGTTCGCGTTGACCGCGTCGTTCGGACCGTTGTTGCCGACCGTGATCGTGTACGTCACGTCGCTGTCGGCGGCAGCGGTGCTCGGTCCGATTTTCTGCGCGAACAGATCGGCGCTCGGCGCCGCGGGTGTTGACGTCACCGCCACACCGCTGTCGTTTTCGGAGTTGTCGTCCGGACTGCCGTTCACCGTCGACGTCGCGATGTTGGTGAAGAACGTACTGTCCGGCGTGCCCGGAGGAATTTGAAACACGAACGTGAATTGCGCGGAGGAACCGACGGTGAACGATGCGATCGTGCAACTCACCGTGCCCGGATCTCCGACGCTCGGTGTGCTGCACGAAAACGTCGGTCCCGAGTCCTGCGTCATCGAGACGAAGGTCATCCCTCCAGGCAACGGATCATCGAGCGACACATTCGTCGCATCGGTATCGCCGATGTTCGTGACGGTAACGGTGTACGACACGTTGCTTCCGGCGGTCGCTTCCGCTGGTCCCGATTTCTCGGTGAGCAGATCGATGGTTTGCGCGGAGGCGAGCGGCGAGAGGAGGAGCACAGCGATCGCTGCGAGAACGAACGTTTTTCCGTTTTTCACCATCAAAACCCTCTGTGGGCGCGACGGTACCTTTACTCGTCTGTCGATGCAATCAAGACTTTTTGGATCGACTGCACCCGATTCCCGAAGCCTGCGTATATAGCCTCAGAATGACGGCAATCGCACCCGAACCGATCGCGCTGACACCGCTGCCCGACAGTGGCGTGCTGGTCCGTGCGCAGGCAGGCGATCACGAAGCGTTCGCGGAAATCGTGACGCGGCACGAGTCGATGGTGTACAGCCTCATCTACCACTTCTTCGGCGATCGCTCGCGCGCGGAAGAGCTGGCGCAGGACGTCTTCCTGCAGCTCTATCGCAATCTCGACACGATCGAATCCGAATCACACCTGCTGTTCTGGTTACGTCAGGTCGCGACGCGCCGCTGCATCGACACCGCGCGACGCACGCGATTGAAAGCGGTGAGCCTCGACGATGCAGCGGAGATTCCGGCGCAGCAACGTCCGTTCGATCCGCTGCTCGACCGGCGTCTGCGCAAGCTCGTCGAAGAGCTGCCCGAAACACAGAAAGCAGTGGTCACGCTTCGTTATCAGGAAGACCTCGATCCGTCGGAGATCTGCCGGATCGTCGGAATGCCCGTGAACACGGTCAAGAGTCACCTGCACCGCGCACTCCAGGCGTTGCGCAGGAAACTGGAGAGCAACTCATGAATCTCGAAAACGATCTGAAACGCGCACTGCAACGCGAGTCGCCGGCGCCCGGCTTCGCGAATCGCGTGATGGAGCGAATCGAGCGCGAAGAGAGTCGTCGCACGCGTCCCGTCTGGTGGCGCGCCGTCGCGGCCTCACTCACGCTCACGGCAATCCTCGGCGGATATGCCGCGTACTCGATCCACGAACGCATCGAAGGGGAGCGCGCGAAAGAGCAGCTCGTCCAGGCGATGCGGATCGCGGGCGAGAAGGTTCACTACGCACGACAGGAAGTGCGCGAGATCGGATCGCAGAAATAATCGAAGGAGAAAGAATCCATCATGCGCAAGCTGATCCTCACCATCGCATTCACCGTGCTCGCGGCCGCGCCCGCGTTCGCACAACAGAAGATCAATCTCGATTTCCCCGATCTCGAAGAGCGCGCCGAAGAAGTCGTCGACGTGACGCTCGATGCCTCGATGCTTCGCGCCGCCGCGAAGTTCCTCTCGAACGCCGATCCCGAAGAAAAAGCGATTCGCGATCTCGCCGCAAATCTGCAGGGCATCTACGTGCGCAGCTACGACTTCGGCAAGGAAGGGCAGTACGACCGCAAGCTCGTCGAGCGCATCAAGTCACAACTCGGGCCGACGTGGAAGCCGCTCGTCACGGTGCGCAGCAAGAAGAAAGAGAACGTGAACATCATGGCCGACATGCGCGGCGAACAGATCATGGGACTGGTGATCATCGCCGCGGAGCCGACCGAGTTCACGGTCGTGAACATTCAGGGCAGGATCGATATGGATCGTCTCGCCGAGCTCGAAGGTCACTTCGGAGTGCCGAACATCACCACGGAGAAGAACCATGACTAAGCGCGTGCTCGCGGGTCTCGTGCTCGCACTCGTCATCGCGCAACCGATGTTCGCGGGCTTCAATGACGTCGCGCGCGCGATCGATGCAAAAGATGGTGTCTCGCGCATGTGGATTCCGTTCCTCGGCATCGCTCGCATGCTCGTGCGCGTCGCATCACCTGATGGCATTCACGACTTCCAGCTCGTCACGTTCCGCGGCGCCGAGAAACTCGATCCGCACGAATTGCAAAAGATCATGCGCGAGAAACTCGGCGAAGGATTTTCACCACTCGTGCAGGTGCGTTCGCGCAAATCGAAAGAGTGGAGCTTCATCTACGCGCGGCCCACGAAGAATGCCGAGCGCTTCGAACTGGTCGTGCTCGCGCATGACGACGAAGACACGGTGCTCGTGCGTGTCGACATCGATGCGGAGATGCTCAGCCGCGAGATCGGTCGCGAGCCTCGCAACGTCACCAGAGTCGCCACGCGCTGAGCGTGGCGGCTCCTGATCGCCGCGAAGCGGGTGTTAGAATGCACGGCTCCGTAACATGGCCCGCTACGAAGATCGCGACGAGTCGTACGACCTCCTCAATCAGTACCTGCAGGAAATCGCGAGAGTTCCGCGGCTGACGCCGGAACGGGAGCGCGAGCTCGGTCGCCGCGTTCAGGAAAACGACAAGATCGCGCTCGAGGAACTGGTCAAAGCGAATCTTCGATTCGTCGTGTCCTACGCGAAGCGCTATCGCAATTCGCACGTTCACTTCCTCGATCTCATCAACGAAGGCAACATCGGCCTCATCCACGCCGCGAAGAAATTCGATCCCGAGAAGAACGTCAAGTTCATCACGTACGCGGTGTGGTGGATCCGCCAGTCGATTCTGCACGCGCTCTCCGAACAGGCGGGCGCGTTTCGTCTTCCGCCCAAGCGCGCCAATCTGATGTATCGACTCGAGAAGGCGATCGCGACGGCGATGACGGAAGGGAATCACATCCCGACTCCGGACGAGCTCGCGCAATCCCTCGGCGTCTCCGTGAAAGAAGTGCAGACGCTGCTGCAAGCCAACGCGGACAACTATTCGCTCAACGCGGAGCTCGATGATGAATCGCACACCGAGCTCGCGGACGTCATCGAGCAGACGACGATTCCGTCGGCCGAAGACGAGATGCAGGAACAGTCGCGACGCAGCGAGTTGCTGCTGCACATGTCCGAGCTTTCCCCGAAAGAGCGTCTCGTCCTGACGCTGCGTCACGGCGTGAGCGACAACGTGCCGAAGAGCATTCGCGAGCTCGCATCGTTCCTCAATCGCGAGATTGCGAACGTGACGTCGGTGCTCGCGAGCGCGAACGCGAAGGTCTGCGCGAAGCTGACGATCAACGAGAGCGAGCTTGCAGTGCTGTTGCTGAACACGAATCCGAATGCGAAAGCGTGGCAGCACTTCTGGGACGAGCTCGACGATCATCCAGCCGGTCTTTCGAACGACATGCCCGCCGATCGCGTGCCGTATCTGCAGATGCTGCGTCAGCACGCGGCCGTGCAGCAGGCGGTGGATGAGTTGACGCTCGAAGAGAAGACGATCATGAAGCTGCGCTACGGCGTGCTGCAGGACGACGAGCTCACGTTGCGCGACATCGGCGAGATTCTTGGTTTGTCCCGCGAGCGCGTGCGACAGATCGAGAGTCGCGCGGAAGCGAAGTGCAGACGCAGCGTGCGACGCGATCGCTAGAAGTGGAGCGGCGGGCTCTTAGCCCGCCGTTGCTTTTCGATTCGGCGGGCTGAGAGTCCGCCGCTCCATTTAGTGGAAGTCATAACTCTTCACGTCGTGCAATCCTTCTAACGGATAAAACTTCTCCGCACGCACCGACGCTTGTCCTTCCTGATTCTGCACCCTTCCTTCGACCACCAGTCCCGAGTTCGTAAGAATCGTCGAACGCTGATCCGCGAACAGTTGCGGACTCACGATCGCCTGCGAAAGTCCCGTCTCATCTTCCAGCGTGAGAAACACGAATCCCTTCGCGGTGCCGGGTCGCTGTCGCACGATCACCGCGCCCGCCGTACGCACGAAACTTCCATTCGGCACTTCCTTCAATTCCCGCGCGCTCAACACACCATCGCGAAGCAACTGCGGACGGAAATGTTCGAGCAGATGCTTGCCCGTCGTGAGCTCCATCGAGTCGTAATCCGCCATCGTTTCTTCGGCATGCGACATCTCCGGCAGCGGCGATGTGCTCACATCGATCACAGGCTTCTCGAACAATTCGCCGGCCTGCTTCGCCGCGTACGACGCCTGCCATAACGCCGCGCGCCGCGTCATGCCGAACGACGACAACGCACCCGCGTACGCGAGCTTCGTAAGCTGGTC
>JBQCJC010000444.1:0-4975 GCA_051953135.1 Thermoanaerobaculia bacterium
CCGGCGATGGCGCCGGCGCTCCGCTTCGCCATGAACTTCAATCTGTCATCGAATCCTGGCTCCCCATCAACCTCGGCGACATCTCGGGCGCGGGCGAATATCTCTTCGCGGAGCTCGCGAAATCGCCGCTTCGTTTCGTGCTCCAAGCCGAAGCCACCAAACACACCTGCCCCGTCGATGTCCGCGATCTCGACCTCCCCCGAAAATGGTCCGTCGTCCACGCCTACGTCCCGAACATCGAAGCGGCGGCGCACATCCTCACGAACGGCATCCTCTCGCGCGAAATCACCTCCGCAAAAACCACGGCGAAAATCGAAGGGCTTCTCGGGCAGCATCCGCGCGTCGTCAACGGCGCGATGGAACTGCAACTCGACGAGTTCCTCACGCGCCTCACGGCATTCGAAGAGCAGCGCGTGCCTGGCTTCCGCGCGTATCAGCAGACGCGCAGCGCGATCCTCGATCGTGAGCGCAAGCGGCTGCGCCTGAACGAACTGCAACCGAAAATCATGTCGGCGTTTGTCCGCAACAAACTGATTTCCGAGGTGTATTTGCCGCTGATTGGGGCCAACCTTGCGAAACAAAGCGGGGTTGCCGGCGAGAACAAACGCACCGATCTGATGGGACTTCTCCTCCTCGTCGCGCCTCCCGGCTACGGCAAGACGACGCTCATGGAGTACATCGCGCAGCGACTCGGGCTCGTCTTCGTCAAGATTAACGGCCCCGCGTTAGGTCACTCGGTGCGTTCACTCGATCCTGCTGAAGCGCCGAACGCGACGTCGCGACAAGAGATCGTGAAGCTCAATCTCGCACTCGAGATGGCGAACAACGTTCTCCTTTACGTCGACGACATCCAGCACACACACGCCGAGTTTCTGCAGAAATTCATCTCGCTGTGCGATGCGCAACTCAAGATCGAAGGAGTGTGGTGCGGCGAAACGAAAACGTACGACCTGCGCGGCAAACGCTTCGCCGTGTGCATGGCTGGCAATCCGTACACGGAATCCGGCGAGAAGTTCGAAATCCCGGACATGCTTGCGAACCGCGCCGATGTCTACAACCTCGGCGAAGTACTGCAAGGCCGCGACGAGCTCTTCGAACTGAGCTACATCGAAAACGCGCTCACGTCGAACGCGATCACCGCGCCGCTGCTCACGCGCGATCCCGAGGACGTACACAAACTCGCGCGCATGGCACGCGGTGAAGCGATTCAATCCGATCAGCTCTCGCACGATTACTCGAGCGTCGAATTGCACGAGATCCTCGCAACCATGCGCCACCTCGTGCGCATCCAGCAGTTGCTGTCGAAGGTCAATCGCCAGTACGTGCTCAGCGCCGCGCAGCAAAACGCGTATCGCACCGAGCCGCCGTTCAAGCTGCAGGGCTCGTATCGCAACATGGCCAAGCTCGCGGAAAAAGTATTGCCCGCGATGAACGAGGCCGAGCTCGAACGACTCATCGACGATCACTATCTCGGCGAAGCTCAAACGCTCACAACTGGCGCCGAAGAGAATCTGCTCAAGCTCGCCGAGATCCGTTCGCGCATGAACGAAACGCAGGCCGCGCGCTGGGATGAAATCAAACGCGGCTTCGTGCGCGTGCAGCGACTCGGCGGAACCGAAGCCGATCCCGCGGCGCGTGTCATGGCCGAACTGAGCGTCGTCTCCGATCGCATCGGCGAAGTGGCGAAAGCAATCGCCGGATTCGACGTCTCACCGCGCATCGAAGAGACGACGACCGTCGTCGCATCGTCGCCGTCGATCGATCTCTCGCCGTACCTCGCGAAGCTCGACGAGACACTGCTCGCACTGCGCGAGTTGCACGCGGCGCGCTTGCCGATCGCCGCGCAACCGAGTTCGCCCGCACCGGCACAGGACGCGAGTCTCATCTCGCGCGAGGCGTATCTCATCAACGGCACGCTCATTCCGCTGCTGCGGTTCATGGCCCATCGTTTCAAGAGCTACAAGGCCGTGGCCGATCCGCGCGTGAAGCAGGCCATCGCCAAGCTCGAACAGATCGAGGATCTGAATGCGCTCGTGTCGACGCTCGAGTCGATTAGCATCTCGGCGTTGGCGACGTTGACGGATGAAAAACGCGGCTGATGTTCGAGCGCGGCGCATCGCCGTCGCGCTTTTGTTGTTCTACGCTGCGATCACGCTGGCCGTCACTCTGCATCACGAACCGTGGCGCGATGAAGCCGAAACATGGCTCGTCGCGCGCGATCTGCCGCTCTCCGAAACACTCGCGTGGACGCGGCCCGCGGGCACGCCGATGCTCTGGCCCGCGCTGGTGATGCCGTTCGCGCGACTCGGCGCGCCGTACGTCGCGCAGTCGCTGCTCAACTGGGTGATTGCCGTCGCTGCAACCGCGCTGCTCCTTTTTCGATCGCCGTTCAACACCACGACGAAAGCGTTGTTCGTCGTGTCGTTTTACGCGGTCTATGAATACGCCGTCATCGCACGCACGTACGCGCTCGGCATCCTGCTGTTGTTCGTCGTCGTCGCATTGCATCCGCAACGACACGCGCGGCCGCTCGCGTATGCGACCGCGATCGCTTCGCTCGCGAATGCGAACGCGCACAGCGTCGCGCCCGCACTCGCGATGGCCGCATGGTTCGCGTTCGAAACCTTGCGCAAGCGCGATGCGCGCGCGTGGCTCGCGTTGTTCATCATGCTCGCGGGCCTCGCTGCCGTTGCGCTTCAGTTCTACACGCCCGGCCACGCGATGCCGCCGAACGTCGTCAGCGCTCCATACTTCGGCGCGTTCTTCGAAGCAATCACCGGCGCGTTCTTTCCCGGTGTCGATTCGATGATCGCGACCATCGTTGCGATGATTCTGTTGATTGCGATTCTCACGTCGCTGCGTCGCGAAGCGTTGTGGCTCGCACTCATATCCCTCGGCGGACTCGCCGCGATCTTCACGTTTCTCTGGATCGGCGGCTATCGTCACTACGGACTCGTGCTCATGACGCTCATCGCGGCAATGTGGCTCTCGCCGACGCAACGCCGCGGCGCGGTGCTCGCGCTCAACATCGCGCTCGCGTTCTCGATCGTCCTGTCCGTTCGGTTCGTGTACGCCGATCTCACGAAGAACTTCTCCGGCTCGCGCGAGATCGCGCGCGTGGTGGAGCGATATCCGGATCACGAGATCGCTGCGCATCCGCCGACGAAAGCCGAGGCGGTGCTGCCGTATCTTTCGCGCAGGGAGATTTGGTACGCGGCCCTCGGACGATCCGGGAGTTACCTGCACTGGGATCGCGAACAACGCATCGCCGGCGCGACCTCCGCGGACGTCGCTGCAAAACGCGCCGCCGAACATTTCGCGGGACGCAAATGGCTTTTTCTGTCATCCGCACCGCTCGCGCATCCGGAGGAGCTCGCACTCATGCTTCGCTATGTGACGCACGAGCCTCTGATCGAGCCGCGCGATGCGGATCGCCAGCCGAATGATGAACGCTACTGGCTTTATGAATCGACGCGTTGAACCGTGGGAGATCGCCGGCACGATCGCGGCGGCGATCGTGTTCATCGCGTTGCGCTGGCCGCTGTACACGATGCCCGGCATTCAACTCGGCTGGCACAGCGACGCCGCACTGCTCGGCCTCATGGCTCGCGCGATCGCCGCGGGCAACTATCCGGTTTTCTTCTGGGCCACCGATTACCTCGCGCCGCTGACATCCGTGTTCGCGCTGATCGGAAGTGTGTTCACCGGCGCGATCGATCCACTCGCGCTGCGCATCGGCGCCGCGATCGAAATCTTCGGCGCGATTGTTTTTTGTCAGGCCGCGCTGCGACGCGCCGTCGGTCGTCGCGCTGCACTATTCGCGACGTTCTTCATCTGCGCCGGTCCCGCGTTTCTCTTCAAACTCTCGTACGCACCACTCAGCGCCGAACAGTATTTTTTTCTCGGCAGCGTCGCGTTCTACTATGTCGCGCGCACGCGATTCACGCGACTGCGTCAGTGGCTGATGCTCGGCGTGATGACCGGCATCGGCTGGTGGGTGCATCGCGGCGTGATCTTCGTCATCGCACCATCGCTGCTGACAATCGCGATCTACGATCGCGATGCCGTGCGCACGTGGCGCGATCGCTTCGCCGCCGCATTCGCATTCATCGGCGGAATCGCGATCGGCGCGATCCCGATCGCATTCGGCAAAGTGATGATCGATCAGCGGCTCTACCTGCCGGTGAAAGCGGATTGGTCGATCGCAAACGTGCTGCAGCGCATCGTCGAAACGATTCGCTTCGATTTGTGGGAGCTTCTCGGCGCCGAGCACTGGATTCTCGGCATCACATTCATCGCGCTGCTCGCCTTCGCGTTGCGTCGCGTGGCGATGTCGCGCGAACTGTTCCTCACCCTCAGCATCCTCGCGACGACCTTCGCGTTCTGGATTTTCTCGACCGATGCATACCGCGGCGCTGTGCGCTACATCGTCATCGGGTTGCCAATTCTTTACGCGCTCGCCGCGCGCTCGATCGTCTCGTTGTGGGATGCGCGACAACGCACGCTCGCGATTGCCGCACTCATCGTCATCGCACTCGGCCTCTACGTTCCGCGAGTTCAGCAAACACGCGCCGTCGTCGCCGCACGACTCGAACAACACGAAAACTGGCCCGGAGGCTTCGACCCGCGTCCCGCATTGCACGAATTGCAACGCGGCCACTACACCGTTTGCTACGCGAACGTCTGGGTCGCGCACAAACTCGAATGGCTCAGCGACCCGACCGTGCGTTTCATCCCCTACCGCAGCGTGAACCGGCAGATGGTCGAATCCCTCCGCCTCGCCCGCACGCCCGGACCGAAATGCTTCGTCGATTTAGAAGGTCACGTGCGCGCACTGAGTGATGCAGAGGAGAAGGAGTTGCGATTGGAAGTGGTGTGGCACACGAATGGGTGGAGACGATAAATCGGAGCGCCGGCTTCCAAGCCGGCCCGTGCGCCGATGCACCGAATCGGCCGGCGGGAGCGCCGGCGGCCC
>JBQCJC010000445.1:0-8836 GCA_051953135.1 Thermoanaerobaculia bacterium
GCGATCGGACGTGAACACGATCTGCTTCTGCGCTTCATAGAGCGCATTGAACGTGTGAAAGAACTCTTCCTGTGTGCGCTCTTTGCCGGCGATGAATTGAATGTCGTCGAGGAGCAGAGCGTCGATCGATCGATAGCGCTCGCGGAAGATCTGCATGCGATCGTAACGAATCGAAGTGATGAGCTCCGTGACGAACGTATCGGCGCTCATGTACGCGACCTTTACTCGCGGACGCAGTTCGCGGATTTGCTGGCCGATCGCCTGAATCAGGTGCGTCTTGCCGAGTCCTGCTCCTCCATAGATAAAGAGAGGATTGAAGGATCCGGACGGATTTTCGGCGATCGATTTCGATGCCGCGTACGCGAGTTGGTTCGAGTTACCGACGACGAACGTTTCGAAGCGATAGCGAGGATTGAAGACCGCGCTTGGCAGTTCTTCACGAGCCGGCGCGACTTGCGGACCGAGGTCGTCGGTTGCGGCGGCACGGGAAGGATCGATGACGAAGTGAACCTGCACGCGTTCCGGCGAAAGCTCGTTCAGCACGCCACGAATCTGCGGACCGAAGCGTTCGCGGATCTCATCGACATGACGTTGCGACGGGACGGCGACATCGAGCGTGTCCCCCTTCTGGCCGATGAATCGGGTGGGAGCGAGCCATGCGTCATACTCCGTCCGGTCAACGACTTGCTCGATACGATTGAGGACTTGGTTCCAGGTGCTCATGAGGGGACGGAGGCCGCGCTATCTTATTGAGAATCCACAGTTTTTCCACAGTTGTGGAAAATCTGGATCTGGATAGGGGGACGGAGTCTAGCACAGGGGTATGGGGTGGGGAAGACCGAAAAAATGGCCGATTTCGAGACGCGTTGAAACTGGAATAAGCCCGTCTCTGAGGCACGTTTGCGCGCTCGGCCTGCGGACTGCCGGCGGACGCTCGTTGACCGTCCAATCCGCGCCACCTATACTCACCGCTTTCTATTCAGAGGATTACAAATGGCATCGAAGCGTACTTTTCAGCCGAACAACCGTCGCCGCAAGCGCACGCACGGTTTCCTCGTCCGTATGCGGACGAAAGATGGGCAGGCGGTTCTTTCCCGCCGCCGTCGGAAGGGCCGCAAGCGCCTCGCTGTCTAAGCGGGCGCCTGCGGTATCCCGGTGGAACGCCTGCGGCTCGAGGCGCTGCCGAAAGAAAAGAGACTGGCGAAGCGTCGCGAGTTTCTTCACATTTACGAAACGGGCCGAAAGCTTTTCTCCAAATACGCCGTGATCTTCTTCGCCGCGAACGGACTCACGCATTCGCGCATCGGCATTACCGCGACGAAGAAATCGGGAAAGGCAAACGTTCGCAATCGTCTGAAGCGATGGACGCGCGAGACCTACCGGCGGCGGCGCGAGCCCCTCGGCCTCGACGCCTGCTCGCTCGACATCGTGGTTAACGTGAAGCCGAACGCCGCCGATACCACGTTTCAGGACTTCAGCCGTGACCTCGGCCGAGTCCTCGAGCGCGTCGCGAACGAAACGCGACCGCACTCCTCATGATCATGCGAGGCGTCGCGCTGTTTCTTCTCCGCTGTTACAAGCGGTTCCTCTCGCCTTTGCTCCCCCCAATGTGCCGTTTCGAGCCGACCTGCTCTGTGTATACGATGCAGGCCGTCGAAAAATACGGCGTCATCCGCGGCGTCTGGCTCGGTGCCCGCCGCCTTCTTCGCTGCCACCCGTTCAATCCTGGAGGTTGGGACCCCGTCCCTTGAAATGGAAAAGCGCATTTTTCTCGCGGTTCTGATCTCGATCGGACTCCTCGTCGGTTGGAGTCTCGTCGTTCCGAAACTCTTTCCGGAGCTGGTAAAGAAACCTGCTCCCACGAAATCCGCGGCGACGTCAAAGACTTCGCCTGCGACATCCACAACATCCACTGCACCTGCGACGACGACATCGTCGTCACCGGCAACACCGGCTTCCATCGCTGCTGCACCTTCGGTAACTCCGGTTGTCGCAACGACCGCGCAGAACACGGTTGTCGACTCCGCCGAGTACCGCGCGGTGTTCAGCAATCGTGGCGCGCAGCTCGTGTCGTTCCAGCTCAAGGGCTACAACCGCAAGCAGAGCAAAGAGCTCGTCGATCTCGTCAAAGCGCGTGAGCGCAGTCGCACCGAGTATCCGTTCACGATCGGCCCCGAGAAGAGTCACGCAGATCTGAATCGCCTGAATTCAGTGTTGTACGCGGTGAGCGATCGCAACGAGAAAGGACAGCGCGTCATCGAGTACACGTACTCCGATGGCCGCGTCAGCGCGAAGAAGACGTTCCGCTTTACGCCGAACGAGCCGTTTCTCTTCGACTTCTCGACGAGCATCACTCCGCCGGTTGCGTATCGCGTTGCGATCGGACCCGGCATCAGCACGCTCAGTTCCGCCGAAGCGGATTCGCGCGTGCACATCACCGGCAACGGCGTGCAGCAGGTCGCCGGCAAGTTCCGCGTGACGCCGCGCGAAAAAGCAGCGACCTTGAAGAGTGTCGGCAATGTCGATTTCATCGGCATCGAAGACAATTACTTCATGACCGCGCTTCGCCCCGATCACGGCGGTGAAGGCGTCTTCCAGCGCGTCGCATTTTTCAACGACAAGAAAGTGCATCGCGATGATTTGTACGCCGCGATCAACGCGGCAAGCGATGGCACGGTTCGCGGTGAAGCGTTCTTCGGTCCGAAGGAAACGAAGATTCTCGATCGCTACGGACTCGATGCCGCGCTGCAGTTTGGCTGGTTCGGTTTGATTGCGCGCTTCTTCCTCGAAGCGCTGGTCTGGCTCAACCAGTTCACGCACAACTATGGCTTCGCGATCATCGTCCTCACGATCCTGATCAAGGTCGTCCTCTATCCGCTGCAGCACAAGAGCATCGTCTCGATGAAGAAGATGCAGAAGGTGCAGCCGAAAGTCGAAGCGATCCGCGCGCGCTACAAGAAGTCGAAGACGGATGCCGAGCAGCGGCAGAAGATGAACGTCGAGATGATGCAGCTCTATCAGAAAGAGGGCATCAATCCGATGGCGGGCTGTTTGCCACTCGTGCTGCAGCTCCCGATTCTGTGGGGCTTCTACAACCTGCTTTCACGCGCGATCGAGTTGCGCGGTGCGCCGTTCATTTTGTGGATTCACGATCTGTCGGAAAAAGATCCGACGTACGTGCTGCCGATCCTCATGACGGTGACGATGTTCATTCAAACGTACATCACGCCATCGACCGGCGATCCGATGCAGCGACGTATGTTCCTGATCATGCCGTTGATGTTCGGCTTCTTCTTCAAGGACTTCCCGAGCGGCCTCGTGCTGTACTGGTTGATTCAGAATCTCTTGACGATCCTTCAGCAGTCGATCATGAATAAGTGGTGGAAAGACCACCCGAGTGAAATCCAGCAGGCGTAGCGGAGAACCATGAGCCAGCGTTTCGAAGGTCGCAATGTCGAGGAAGCGCTTCAGAGCGCAGCGGAGACGCTCGGTGTCGAGCGTTGGCAGTTGACGTATCACGTCCTGATGGAAAAGCGCGGTTTCCTCGGCGGCGTCAAACGCGTCGTCATCGAAGCGGATGTGAATCAGGAAGCGGCGGCGCCGGCGCAACCGCAACCCGCTGCTGCTGTCGCGCCGAACGAAAACCGGATGCCGCCGCGCGAATCGCGTGGCGGTAATTCTCGCGGTGGTCGCAGCAGTGGTGGCGGCGGTCGCGGACGCGGCGGTCGCAGCAACGGCGGCAATCGTTCCGACGATCGCGGTGGTCGTGGCGGACGGGGAAGAGGTCGTGGGCGCGGCAGTGATGACTTGCGCGTTGGCGATTTCGAGACGTTCATTCTCGATGTGCCGGAGCAGGGTCCCGAATCCGATCAGGCACGCACGGCTCGCGAGTGGTGCGAAGACGTGATCGCGCTTTCGCGACTCGACGTCATCGTGCGCACGCATGAAAACGAGACGCAGATCCATCTGAAGTTGTATGGCGGCGACGCGCGACGACTCACCGATCAACACGGTGAGTTGCTCGATGCGGTGCAGGTGCTTGCGAACAAAGCGCTGGTCGGC
Source organism: Thermoanaerobaculia bacterium (assembly GCA_051953135.1). Lineage (GTDB taxonomy): Bacteria > Acidobacteriota > Thermoanaerobaculia > Gp7-AA8 > Gp7-AA8 > QHVT01. The sequence goes on from JBQCJC010000445.1 coordinate 4,063, forward strand.
CGCAAAGTCGAGAAAGAGATCGAGCTCGATTGCGAAGAGTTCAAGGATCGCCGCATGGAGGATCTTGGACAACGCGCGCGTGACGCGGCAGATCGTGTTCGCAAGAACGGTCGCGAAGAGTTGCTGCCGGCGATGACGCCGATCGAGCGTCGCATCGTGCATCTCGCATTGCAGGAAGATGCGGAAGTGACGACGGAGTCTCGCGGCGAAGGGTTCTACAAACGCGTCGCGATCATCGTTCGCCCGGCGACGGATTCAAATGCGGAGGCGCAACCCGCGCCCGAGGCGTGAGGCTCGATACGATTGTGGCCCCGGCGACCCCGCCGGGGCGCAGCGCCCTCGCCATCGTCCGGATCGACGGTCCGGACAGTAACTCCATCCTGACGTCGATCACGAAATCCGCATTGCCGCCGATCCGGCATGCCGCATTCGTGCATCTCTATAACGACACAGATGCGCTCGACGAGTGCATTGCCATTCGTTACGAAGCGCCACACTCGTTCACCGGCAACGATCTCGTTGAACTGACATTGCATGGCAATCCGCTGATCGTCGAACGCGTGATTGCGCGATGTGTGGAGCTCAGCGCGCGGATGGCGGAGCCGGGCGAGTTCTCCGAACGCGCGGTGCTGAACGGGAAGATCGATCTCGTGCAAGCGGAGTCGATCGCGGATCTGATCAACGCGCGTACCGCACTGCAAGCGAAGCTCTCGTTGTCGAATCTCGACGGTGTGCTGAGTCGCAAAGCGGCGGCGGTGCGACAGACGTTGCTCGAAGTGATCGCGCGCCTCGAAGCGGCGCTCGACTTTTCTGAAGAGGGCTACGAGTTCATCACGCACGACGAGGCGAGGACGCGCGTGGCGAATGCGCTCGTGGAGCTAGAATCGATGTCGGATACGTATCGTCGCGGCCGCGCCACCACCGCCGGATTGTCGCTCGTGATCCTCGGCCGCCCGAACGCCGGCAAGTCGACATTGCTCAACCGGCTTGTCGGCAGCGACCGCGCGATCGTGACTCCGATCCCCGGAACGACGAGAGACATCGTTCGCGAGACGATCGAGATCGGCGGTCTGCCGGTGACGATCGCGGACACCGCTGGATTGCGGCACAGCGACGATGTTGTCGAAGGGATCGGGATCGAGCGTGCGAGGCAGGCGGCGGCAACCGCGGATCTCATTCTTTATCTCGTCGACAGCTCGTCGGGCATCACTGCAGAAGACGCCAGTGAGCTCGCCCGCTATCCGGATGCCCTCGTCATTCACACGAAAGCCGATCTCGTGACTCTCCCGTCGGCACTTTCCATAAGTGCCGTATCGGACCAGGGCATGCCCGAGCTACTCGGGACGCTCGATCAGCTTGTCCGCGATCAGTTCGCCGCGCCGGAAGGCGCCCTCGTGAACGAGCGCCAGCGCCTTGCCGTTGACGAAGCCGCATCAGGATTACGCGCGGCGCTCGACACCCTCCAGCTCGGTCTCGACGAACAGATGGTCATCGTCGACCTCTACCGTTCGGCGAATGCCCTCGGCACCTTGACCGGCGCCATCACTCGCGACAACATCCTCGACGAGATCTTCTCGAACTTCTGCATCGGCAAGTGACCAGCATGTCATCCTGAGCGCAGCGAAGGACTTGGGTGGGGTACTCATCTTCCCTCGTGGGAATGCCCCACCCGTGGAACGAGTGTTCCACGTGGAACATGTCTGCGGATTTCGACATCCTTGTGATCGGTGGCGGCCACGCCGGCGCGGAAGCGGCTCGGATCGCCGCTCGCGGCGGCGCGCGCACGGCCATGATCACGATGCAGCGCGAAGCCATCGGGCGGATGTCTTGTAATCCGGCGATCGGCGGTCTGGCCAAGGGCAATCTCGTGAAAGAGATCGACGCCTTCGGCGGATTGATGGGCGAGGCCACCGACCGCGCCGGCATCCAGTTCAAGATTCTCAACCGATCCAAAGGTCCGGCGGTGCAGGGTCCGCGCGCGCAGTGCGATCGTGATCTCTACGCGAACGCCGTTCAGGACCTGCTCGCCGTGCAGCCGAATCTCTCCATCGTGGAAGGTTCCGTGTCCACGCTGGTCCTCGATGGCCGCGCCGTCCGCGGTGTCGTTCTCGGCGATGGCAGCCGAATCACAGCAAAGGCCGTCATCGTCACGACCGGAACCTTTCTCCGTGCGCTCATGCATTCGGGCGAGGTGAAGACCGTGGGCGGCCGTTTCGGGGAGCCGTCCGCGGAGACCCTCTCAGATTCGCTCCGCGCACTCGGCCTGAACCTCGGCCGCCTCAAGACCGGCACCCCGCCGCGCATCGACCGCGCCACCGTCGACTACTCGAAACTCGAAGAAGCCCCCGGCGACGAACATCCGCGCCCGTTCTCGATCCTCACCGATCGCATCGAACAGCCGCAGATTCTCTGTTGGCTGACGTACACGGGGGAGCTCGCGCATGAGCTCATTCGCGCGAACCTCCATCGCGCGCCGATGTACTCCGGCCAGATTCAGGCGACCGGCCCGCGCTACTGCCCGTCGATCGAAGACAAAGTCGTCCGCTTCGCCGAGAAGGAACGCCATCAGGTGTTCGTCGAACCGGAAGGTCTCGCGCATCCGTGGCTCTACATGAACGGGATTTCGACGTCGCTTCCGCCCGATGTGCAGGACGGCGTGATCCGCTCACTGCCGGGATTCGAGCAGGCGAAGATCGCGCGTTACGGATACGCGGTCGAGTACGACTTCGTGAACCCCGAGCAACTCGAGCCCACGCTGCAGGTGCGTGGTGTCGAAGGACTGTTTCTCGCGGGCCAGATCAACGGAACTTCCGGATACGAGGAAGCGGCCGCGCAGGGACTGCTCGCCGGAATCAACGCGCTGCAGTCGATTCGCGGCGCCGAGCCCGTAATCCTGCGCCGCGATCGGGCCTACACCGCCGTGATGATCGACGATCTGGTCACTCTCGGCACCGAAGAGCCGTACCGGATGTTCACGTCGCGCGCGGAGCATCGCCTGCTGCTGGGCTGCGATTCGGTCTACGAGCGCCTCTTGCCAGTCGCCGAGCGTCTCGGATTGCTCGATGAGAACCGCCGCGAACGCATTTCCGCGCGGATTGCGCGCATGCAGAACGCGCTCGAAGCCGGCCAAACCGAGGTTCGTCCGGACAAAGAAACGCAGTCCTGGCTGCGCGAAGCCGGAATCGAGCTCTCCACGCAGGCGACGATCGGCCGCCTGTTGCAGCGCCCCGATGTCGACATCGATCGTCTGATCACCGCCGCGAACGCTGCGCTCCCGCGGGTTTCGGACGCATTTCGCGTGCTGAGCGAAGAAGAACGAGAAGGCGTCGCGAGTCAACTTCGCTACGCCGGGTACATCGAACGCCAGCAGCGCGAAGCGTCGCGCATGGCGGACGACGAGGAACTGCGGATCCCGAACGACATGTCGTACGCGCTTCCGGGACTCTCGCGCGAGATGACCGAGAAACTCACCCGTGTGCGGCCCGCGTAGTTGGGCCAGTCCAGCCGCATTCCGGGCGTTACGCCAGCCGCGATCGCGATCGTGCGCATGCACGTTCGACGGGGAAGGGTGCAGCAGTAGTGCAGGACAAGCTCGCGCTCTACCGTTCGGAGCTCCTGAAATGGACCGCGAAGGTGAATCTCATCGGTCCCGAGGCGACGACGAACCTTGATGAGCACATCGCGGAAGCCGTGACTGCCGCCGAAATCCTCCAGCCAGTGGGCAACGTGATGGATTTCGGATCTGGCGGCGGACTCCCCGCAATCCCCATGGCGATCGTCTCGCCGAGGGCAAAGTTTCACCTTGTCGAGGCAGATCAGAAGAAATGGGCGTTTTTGAAGCACATCGTGCGCGAGTGCGGCTTGAGCGCGCAGGTGTACGGTGATAGATTGTCGCGCCTTCTGCCGCGGCTCCCGGCGGAACTCCGGTTTTCGTTGGTTGTCTCGAAAGCCGTCGGATATCCGGAGGAATGGGTGCCGTCGTTGAAGGGGCATTTGGAAGACGGCGCACGGATCGCCCTCTTTCAGGGTTCACCGGACGCTCCGGAGATTCCGGGATTCAGACGCGAGAAAGCGGTCCCGCTGCCGCGCGGCGAATCCAACTACCTCGTGGTGCTCACGTTCCACGTGGAACACTCGACGCCGGCAGGCTGACACATCGATGGGTAAAATCATCTCGCTCGCCAATCAAAAGGGTGGCGTCGGTAAAACGACGACCGCGATCAACCTCAGCGCGTCTCTCGCGGCCTGCGAGCGGAACGTCCTGCTCATCGACCTCGATCCGCAGGCGAACGCCACTTCCGGCGTCGGCATCCCGAAGAATGAGGAAAAGTCGATGTATCCCGTACTCACGGACGGGATGCCGATTCGCGACATCATTCGCCAGACGGATCTGCCGAATTTCCACGTCGCGCCCTCAAGCGTGGATCTCGTGGCGGCAGAGCTCGAGCTTTCCGACGCGATCGGCCGCGAGTTTCACCTCCGCCGCGCGCTGCAGGACATCGTCAAAGACTACGACTACATCCTCCTCGACTCGCCGCCATCCCTCGGCCTACTGACGATCAATGGCCTCACCGCCGCGAACGCGGTCCTCGTCCCGATGCAGTGCGAATACTTCGCCATCGAAGGCGTCGCGCAGCTCGTCAATACGATCGAGCGCGTTCGCGACCTTCTCAACCCCGGACTTGAGATCGAAGGCATCGCCCTCACGATGTACGACGAGCGCATGAACCTCGCGAAACAAGTTTCTGAGGAAGTGCGCAGCCACTTCGGCGAC
>JBQCJC010000446.1:0-5670 GCA_051953135.1 Thermoanaerobaculia bacterium
CGTGACGCACGCAACGTCATCCCGAGCGTTAGCGAGGGACCTGGGCGGGCGGGGCCGCGATGCACATGCCTCGTACCGCCACCCGAGCCCCAGGCGTCTCGCTCCCGCTCGACGTGACATGCGGTCATCCCGAGCGTCAGCGAGGGACCTGGGCGGGCGCGGCCGCGATGCTCATGCCTCGTGCCACCACTTGCTCATATTCCTCCTCCTAACCCTCATCCTCGCCGCCTGCTCCAACGAGCAAAGCGACATCGCCACGTTCAAAGTCGAGCCGATCACGTTCTCGCGTCGTGTCAGCGCGGAGGGGACGTTGAAGGCGACGAAGGCGACGCCGGTGTCGGCGCCGGTGAATTCGGATCGGCCGCTCAAGGTGTCGTGGATCGTTCCGGATGGAACGTTGTTGAAGAAGGGCGATGTGATCGTGCGCTTTGACGCGACCGAGTTCGAGAATCTGCTGCTCACCGGTCGTGAAGATCGTGCGACGGCGACGAACAAGATGTCGAAGTCGACCGCGCAATCGACATCGACGCGTCGCAACCTCGGGCGTGATGCAACGCTCGCGCAGTCCGAACTCGAAGCCGCGAAGAAATTCAAGTTCGATGACGCTGAGGTTTTCTCGCGGTATGCGCGCATCGAAGCGGAGGTCGATACCGATCTCGCATCGCATCGCAAGAAACACGCGGAGGATGTACTCGACATTCGCGACAAACTCGCGAACGTCGATCGCGATCTGATCGGCATCGAAGATCGCAAAGCAGGATTGAAGATCAAGCAGGCCGAGGATGGATTGCAGGCGCTGCAGGTTGTCGCGCCGCATGACGGCATTCTCGTGCTCGCGCGCAACTGGCGCGGCGACATGCCTCGCGTCGGCGATTCGATGTGGCGCGGGCAGCCGATCGGCGAGATTCCGGAATTGCAATCGATGAAGGCCGAGGTGTTCGTGCTCGAAGCGGATGCCGCGGGACTCGCCGCTGATCAGAAGGCGACAGTGATGCTCGAAGCGGATGCGAGTCATCAGTTCGCGGGCAAGGTGAAAACCGTCGACAAGATCGCGCGGCCGCGCATCCCGCGTCAGCCGGTGCAGTACTTCGGCGCGACGATCGATCTCGAGAAGAGCGATCCGAAGTTGATGAAGCCGGGTGCGCGTGTGCGCGCGGTGCTCGAAGTCGAGAATCAGTCGAATGCGTTCGCGATTCCGCGTCAGGCGCTCTTCGAAAAGGAAGGGAAGAAGCTCGTGTATCGAAAGAAGACGAGCGGCTTCGAACCGGTGGAAGTAACGATTGGATCGAGCAGCGCGGGACGCGTGGTGGTGACGAAGGGAATCGCGAAGGGCGATGAGCTCGCGCTCGAGGATCCGACGCTGGACGGCGAGAAAACGGAGAGTGCGAAATGACCGATCGCGAAACGCTCACTACGGCACTCGGCAATCTCGGCCGCCACAAACTCCGCACGTCGTTGACGATGCTCGGCATGGTGTTCGGCGTCGGCGCGGTAATCGCGATGTTGTCGATCGGCGCGGGCGCGGAGAAGAAAGCACTCGAAGCAATCGGGCGTCTTGGATTGCGCAACGTGATCGTGCGCGCAAAAGCGGTGAAGCCCGAGGATCGGCAGGAACTGCGCAAAAAATCCCTCGGCGTCTCGCTTCGTGATGGCGAAGCCATTCTCGAAGCCGTGCCGAACGTCGAGCGCGTCATGCCGCGTGTCGAGGTGAAGCCGTACAAAATCATGGCCGCGGGCGCGAAGACGAAAGGCAAAGTGTTCGGCGTGTCGTGGCAGTACCGCAACGTCGCGAACGTCGGTCTCGCCGAGGGGCGTTTCTTCGACGCGCGCGACGAGTTCGAGCACGCGCAGGTTTGCGTGATCGGCCAGGAAGTGCGGCGTAATCTCTTCGGCTACGGCGATGTGATCGGCAAGCAGCTCAAGGTCAATGAAGTGTGGCTCGAAGTGATCGGCGTGCTCGCGGCGGATCCGGTTTCGGCGCCGTCGGCGCAGGAGACGGCTGGAGCGCAATCCACCTCGAAGGAGATCTGGATTCCCGTCAGTACGGCGATGCGGAAGTTCGATCGCGATCCGCTCGATGCGCCCGTCGATGAATTGCTCGTGACCGTGAAGGAAGGCATCTCGACGCGCAACACGGCGAAGGTGATCGAGCCGTTGCTGCAGCGACTGCACGGCGGCGCGGATGACTACGAGGTCGTGATCCCCGAGGCGCTGCTCGAACAGAGCAGACAGACGCAGCGCATCTTCAACATCGTCATGGGATCGATCGCCGGCATCTCGCTGCTCGTCGGTGGCATCGGGATCATGAACATCATGCTCGCGAGCGTGCTCGAACGCACGCGCGAGATCGGCGTGCGCCGCGCGATCGGCGCAACGCGGAAGGACATTCGCTCGCAGTTCGTGGTCGAGTCGTTTGCGATCAGTCTGCTCGGCGGAATCTCCGGAATCATCATCGGGATCGTGCTCGCGCGCGTCGTCGCGGCGTACGCGGGATGGCCGACGGTGATCACGGTCTGGTCACTCGCCGTCTCGACGGGCGTATCGATCTCAGTGGGATTGGTGTCGGGGATTTACCCGGCGGCGCGGGCGGCGGAATTGAATCCGGTGGAAGCGCTGAGATACGAGTAATGACGCGAAGCTCCGGAGCGCTGGCTTTCAAGCCGGCCGGGCCGCCCGCGTCCCACGCGGGCCGCCTCGGAGGGCGGCGACCCGGCCGGCTTGAAAGCCGGCGCTCCGATGTCGTTGGTTCGCCACGCTCCCCTCTCACTTTTGTTACTCGCGCAACCTTCTCCTCGCGATAACGTTTCCCACGCTTATGCGAAAAGCACGACTTTTCCTGCCATTGCTATTGCTCGTGGCGGTCGCGGCGAATGCGGCCACCGCGTTTCCGCCGATCGCGTACAAACACCGCACGCTTGCGAACGGACTCGAGGTGTACACGGTGCAGGATCGTTCCGCGCCGACGGTTGCGATTCACGTCTGGTACAAGGTCGGATCGAAGAACGATCCCGAGGGGCGCAGCGGATTCGCGCATCTCTTCGAGCACATGATGTTCAAGAGCACGAAGAACATGCCCTCGGAGATGATGGATCGTCTCACCGAGGATGTCGGCGGCTTCAACAACGCCACCACGTTCGATGATGCGACCGCGTACTACGAAGTCGTTCCGTCGAATTACCTCGAAACGCTGTTGTGGGCCGAAGCCGATCGCCTCGGCACGCTCAACGTCGACGACGCGAACTTCAAATCCGAGCGCGATGTCGTCAAAGAGGAGTATCGCTTCCGCATTCTCGCGCCGCCGTACGGACGCATGTTCTACGCGCTCACGAAGAATTCGTTCACGAAGCATCCGTACAAACGCCCGGGCATCGGCAGCATCGAAGAGCTCGATGCCGCGACGCTCGAAGATGTGCAGGCGTTTCATCGCACGTTCTATCGACCCGACAATGCGATCCTGATCGTCGCCGGCGATTTCGAACAGGAACAGGCAGACGCGTGGATCGACAAGTACTTCACGCCGATCGCGAAACCGGAGACGGAGATCCCGCGCGTCAACGTGCAGGAGCCCGCGCGCGAAGCGGAGAAGCGCATCACCGAGTACGCGCCGAATGTGCCGCTGCCCGCGATCGCATTCTCGTGGCTCGCGCCCGCGGCCTCGCATCCCGATGCTGTTGCGTTGCAGATCGCATCGACGGTGCTCGGCGAAGGTGAATCGTCGCGACTGAATGAGAAGCTCGTGCGCGGCGAGATCGCGCAGGAGATCTATACCGAATCCGACACGCGCGAAGACCTCGGCATGTTCGTCGTCTTCGCGATCATGGGCAGCGATCACAAACCGGAAGAAGCGGAGAAAGTGATTCGCGCCGAGATCGCGTCGCTCGCGGAGAAAGGTCCGAGCGCGGCGGAGCTCGAGAAAGCGAAGAACCTCGTCATCACCGGCGCGTTGCGCGAGCGTGAGACGAGCAACGGCAAAGGCTTCACGCTCGGCGAGTCGATCGTGCTGTATCGCGACGCCGATTTCGTGAACACCGGCCTCGCGAAACTGCAGGCCGTCACGCCCGCGGACGTGCCGCGCGTGGTGAAGAAATATCTGATCGAAGGGAAACCGCTGGTGCTGAATTACGTGGATGAATCGGCGAAGCCGAAAGGTGGTGCGCAGTGAAACGATCGATCGTTGCGTTTCTGATCGCACTCCCGATTTTTGCGCAATCGACGCCGCCCGCACCGCAGGCGCCGCGCGAAACGAAAGTCCCGCAGCCCGCGGAGAAGACGCTCGACAACGGACTGCGCGTGATCGTCGTGTCGAAGCACAACATCCCACTCGTCGCCGCGCGCCTGATGTTCAAAGCCGGCGCGGCGATGGATCCAAAAGGAAAAGAAGGTCTCGCGTCGCTGACATCAACGGTGCTGACGACCGGAACGAAAACGAAATCCGCGGAACAGATCGCGCGTGGCGTGGAAGCGCTCGGCGCGACGCTCAATGCCGACGCGGGATGGGACAGCAGCGCGATCGATCTTTCGGTGATGTCGTCGAATCTGCCGAAGGCGATGGAGTACGTTGCCGATGTTGCGCGCAACGCAACGTTCGTGAAGGACGAATTCGATCGCGAGCGCGCGCAGGCGATCGATGCGTTGCAGGTGAATCTGCGTCAGCCGCGCACGGTCGCGGGTGCGGTCGCGTCGCGATTGATTTTCGCGGATGCACCGTACGGTCACACGCTCGAAGGCACGCCGTCATCGCTCGAAGCGATCAAGCGTGACGATCTCGCGAAATTTCACGCCGCGAATTACCGACCCGAGAACGCGGTGCTCGTGCTCGCGGGCGATGTGAAATCCGACGATGCGTTCAAGCTCGCGCAGACGTTGTTCGGATCGTGGAAGGGAAGCGGCGCCGCGACGAAGGCCGCGACTGTTGCATCGGATGCAAAGGCATCGAAGCCGCGTGTGATCGTCGTCGACATGCCGGATGCGGGACAGGCGGCGGTTGCGGTCGGACGTCAGGGTATTCGTCGCAGCGATCCCGCGTACTTTCGCGCGCTCGTCGCGAACTCGATTCTCGGCGGCGGCTACTCGTCGCGACTGAATCAGGAGATTCGCATCAAGCGCGGCCTTTCGTACGGCGCGGGATCTTCGTTCCAGCCGCGCGCGAGTGTCGGTCCGTTCATCGCGCGCACGGAAACGAAGAATGAATCCGCCGCGGACGTCGCGGGAATCATCGTCGAGGAAATGGGTCGTCTCTCGACGTCGGATGTGCCCGAGGCGGAGCTCACGCCGCGCAAGGCGGTGTTGATCGGCGAGTTCGGACAATCACTCGAAACGACGAGCGGAATCGTCGATCAGGTGTCGTCGCTCGCGCTGCACAATCTGCCGCTGACGAACATCAACGCCTACGTGCCTGGCGTGCAGGCGGTGACGGCGGAGGATGTGCGCAAGTTCGCGACGTCGAATGTCGGATCGGACATGAACGTCGTGATCGTCGGCGATGCGTCGAAGTTTCTCGAGCCGCTGCAGAAGCGATTTGGCGATGTCGAGGTGATCAAGTTCGATGAGCTGGATTTGAACTCGGCCACGTTGCGCGTGCGAAAAGCGAAGAGGTAAGGAACGTAAGTGGAGCGGCGGGGGGGTGTCGCCCCCCCGCCGGGTTTTATAAGGGGGGGGGGCGGCCCCCCC
>JBQCJC010000447.1:0-7990 GCA_051953135.1 Thermoanaerobaculia bacterium
ATCGCCCGCGTCAATTGACGTCGGCGAAGACGCCGACGGGCCAGCCGCTGAAGACAGCGGCGCTCCGTTGCCGGCGCTCCGCTCTCAGGCGCTTTACATCGCCCGCCTCTCCCCTCGCGTATCCTCTCCGTCGCGTGAACATCCCGTTGTTCAATCGCGAGCTGAGCTGGCTCGAGTTCAATCGTCGCGTTCTCGCTGAAGCGCAGAGCACCACCGTTCCGCTCCTCGAGCGCGTGAAATTTCTCGCGATCACCTCCACGAATCTCGACGAGTTCCTGATGGTTCGTGTCAGCGGCGTGCGACAACTCGCCGCAAGCGGATTACGCGAGCGTTCCGTCGATGGCCGCACGCCGAAGCAGCAACTGAAAGCGATTCGCGACAACGTGCGCGCGCTGCTGCGCGACATGTACACCGTCAGCGCAGCGCTGCAGCAACAGCTCATGCGCGCGGGCATTCACATCGACACGAAACTCACGAAGAAGCAACAACTCGCGCTCGCCGAAGAATACGAAGCGCGCGTCGCACCGATCCTCACGCCGCTCTCCGTCGATCCCGGCCATCCGCTCCCCTTTCTTCCGAGCGGCTCACTCAACCTCGCGATCCTGCTCGCGAGTGAATCCGACACACACACCGCATTCATTCGCATCCCGAAACTGCTGCCGCGCTTCATCGAAGTGCCGGGCACGAGCGCGACGCGGTTTCTGCCGATCGAGGAGCTCATTCGCGCGCACGTCGCCGATTTTTTTCCAGGCCTCGCCGTTCGCGAGGTCGTGCCGTTTCGCGTCATGCGCGATGCCGACATCGCGCTGCGCGAAGACGAAGTCGAGGATCTGCTGAAGTCCGTCGAGTCCGAATTACGCAGCCGCGAAAAACGCGAAGTGGTGTGGCTCGAAGTGGCGCGTGAAGCGAGCGATGAAGCATTGCAGATGCTGCAGCGCGAGCTCGAAGTCGCGCGCGATGATGTGTTCCTCACGCCCGGATTGCTGAAGCTCGGCGACTGGATGGACATTCATCTGCGCGTCGATGAGCCGAAGCTGAAAGACGAGCCATTCAATCCGCGCATCCCCGTCGAACTCGCGACGCGCGAAGACATGTTCTCGATCCTGCGCACGCGCGATGTGCTGCTGCATCGTCCGTACGATTCGTACGCGGCGGTCGTCGAGTTCGTGCAGAGCGCGGCCGACGATCCCGATGTCATCGCCATCAAGCAAACGCTGTATCGCACCGAGCCCGGCTCGGTCTTCGTCGACGCACTTGCACGCGCCGCGGAGAAAGGCAAACAGGTCACGGTCATCGTCGAAGTGCAGGCGCGCTTCGATGAAGAGCGCAACATCGCCTGGGCGCGGCGGCTCGAGGAAGTCGGCGTTCAGGTCGTGTACGGTCTCGTCGGCATCAAGACACACACGAAGATCTGTCTCGTGATTCGACGCGAAGGCCGCGAGCTGCGTCGTTACGTGCATCTCTCGACCGGCAACTACAACGCGAAAACCGCGCGGCTCTACACCGATGTCGATCTGCTCACGTCGAATCCGGAGATCACCGACGACGCGGCGCAACTGCTCAATCTCATCACCGGCTACAGCACCGCCACCGCGCACGAAGTGTTCGAGCATCACGCGCAGGAATGGCGCTGGCGCAAACTCGTGGTTGCGCCGCTCGAGTATCACGCGTGGGTGCTGCGCATGCTGGAGCGCGAGGCGAAGCATGCGCGCGACGGAAAGCCCGCGCAGGTGATCGCGAAGATGAACGCACTCGTCGATCCAAAAGTGATCGATGCGATTTATCGTGCGGCCGCGGCGGGCGTGAAGTTCGAGCTGATCGTGCGCGGAATCTGTTGTCTCGTCCCGCACGAGAACATTCGCGTGACGTCGATCATCGATCGATTTCTCGAGCATTCGCGTATGTTTTTGTTTCGCAACGGCGGCGCGACGGAAATTTACGTCGCGAGCGGCGACTGGATGCCGCGCAATTTCTTTCGGCGCATCGAAGTGGCGTGGCCGATTCTCGCGCCCGCGCTTCGCGATCGCATCGAGCTCCAGATCCTCGGCACGCATCTCGCCGATGACGCCAAAGCGTGGCGGCTCCTGCCTGACGGCACGTGGCGCCGCCGCAAACCGGCGGCACGCGCGATTCGTTCGCAGCAGCGATTCATCGAGATCGCACGCGCCGAAGCGGTGAAGAGCGCAAGCTCGTACGAAGAGGCCGTGAAGAAAGCGGGCGCGGTGCGGAAGAAAGCGAAGAAGAAGTGACGCCACGCGTCAGCGTGCTGATTCCGACATTCAATCGCGCGACGATGATCGGCGATGCGATCGCGAGCGTGCTCGCGGATGATTTCGACGATCTCGAGATCGTGATCGTCGATGACGGATCCACCGACAACACCGCGCGCGTTCTCGACGAGTGGTCGCAACGCGACGCGCGCATCATCGTGGTGCGCTCGCCCGAAAATCGCGGCATCCCCGCCGCGCTGAACCTCGGGCTCGCGAACGCGCGCGGCACGTACATCGCGCGGCTCGACAGTGATGACTTGATGGGACGCGGACGCTTGCGCGCGCAAACCGAGCTGCTCGATGCACGAAGCGATGTCGTTCTTGCAACGAGCGCATACGAGATCGTCGACGGCAGCGGCCAACACATCGCGACGTGGCAGAGCGATCTGCCGCACGAGCTCATCGTGTTTCTGCTGCACTTCTACAACATCGTCGGCGGTGGTGGTCAGGTGATGTTCCGCCGCGAAGAAGTGCTCGCACTCGGCGGCTACGACGTGCGTTATCCATCATCCGAGGATTACGACTTGTGGGTAAGGTTGCTGCGGACGGGACGCATCGAGAGCGTGCCATTCATCGGCATGACGAAACGCGAGCACGGCGATCAATCCAACACGCGCTATGCATCGGTCAAGCGCGCGAACTGGACCGCGATCATGCGCTCATCGCTCGAACCGTACCTGCAACGCGCGGTCACGAGCGAAGCGATCGATGCGCTGATCACGCTCTGGCGTCACGACGGCAAACGCGGCACGAGCGCGATTGCGCATCGCGTGATGCGTGAAGCGTTCTCACGATTCGAGCGCGAACATCACGATCGCGCATTGCAATCGCGATTGAAGCAGCGCATCGCGCAGCAATGGCGTGAAGCCGCGCAGCACTTCGATGGATTCGAAGCGCTCAAGTACAAATTGCGCGCGCTGCAGTGGTGATCACTTCACGATCACGCGCCACTGCTTGTCGGACCACGGAGTCGCTTTCGGCAACAGCGAGCGAATCGTCGCGACGACATCCGGCCACTTCACTTCATCGAAGTCATCGCCCGAAAGCCAGCCGCCGCGCGCGACCTTCGGCATCCATGCGGCGATGTCGGCTTTGAGACTCTCGCGATCGTGACGCGCATCGAGATGCACCCAGCCGATCGAGCGATCGGCGAAGAACGTCGATGCCGTGACGGAATCCGAGATGATCACCGAGATCGCATCGGCGAGACCGCATTCAATGATGTTGCGATGCAGCGTTCCGGCAAACGTGCCGCCGCCTTCCGCGACCGCGGCGCCGTGATAATCCTTCTGCTTCGGCCCTTCGATCCCGCTGCCGCGACACGTATCGACGCCGATGATCGTGAAGCGCTTGCGACTCTGCTGCACGACTTCCCCCAGCGAGCAGAGACTGCGCCCGAGGTAATTGCCGACTTCGACGAAACGCGTGTGCTGCGGAAAGTGCCGCACGGCCTCTTCCTGCGCGGATCGCCAGGTGAACCAGCCGTGAATGTCAGTCCAGTGCATGAGGCGGGAAAGTGTAGCCGTGTCATACCGAGCGTAGCGAGGGACCTGGGTGGGTGGGTGGCGCGTAACACGCGCCGCCCCTGTCATCCCGAGCGTAGCGAGGGACCTGGGTGGGTGGGTGGCGCGAAACACGCGCCTCGTGCCACCACCCGAGCCCCAGATCCCTCGCTCACGCTCGGGATGACAGGCTTGCGAGGGACCTGGGCGGGGGGTGGCGCGAAAACACGCGCCTGTGCCGCCACCCGAGCCCCAGATCCCTCGCTCACGCTCGGGATGACATCACGCGCGTTTCCGTCGCGCCTTCCTTCGAATCTTTGGCGCCTGCTCGATTGCTTCCTCGTAATCACCGAGCGGCACGGCTTCCGCGCGGGTGATGTCGATGAAGCGTTGCTGGCTCGAAATCCCGCCGCTGCGGCGCGTCCAGGTTCCATCGGGATTGAGCTGCCATGACGATGCGGCATCCGCGAGTGAGATCTCCAGAATCTGTTCGACGCGTTCGCGCGCGCTCGCATCGAGCAGCGGGAACATCACTTCCACGCGGCGCGCGAAATTGCGCGGCATCCAGTCGCCGCTCGAGAGATACATCTCCGGCGCGCCGCCGTTCTCGAATCGCACGATGCGCGAGTGCTCGAGAAAGCGATCGACGATCGAGATCACGCGAATGTTCTCGTTCGGCACAAGACAACAGATCGCGCGCACAACGAGATCGATCTTCACGCCCGCGGCCGCGGCGCGATACAGCGCTTCGATCACGGTCGGATCGACGAGCGAATTCAGTTTCGCGGTGATGCGCGCGGGCTTCTTCTCCTTCGCGAGCTTCGTCTCGCGATATATCTTCGCGACGAGCACGCGCTGGTAATCGAACGGCGCGATCGCGAAGTGTTTCCACTGCGGACCTGAACCGCGCTCGAGCACGTACGTCAATCCGGCCGAACTGAAGCCGGTCAACACATTGACCAGCCGCGAGGCCTCGCGTCCGAACTCTTCGTTCGCGGTGAGCAGATCGATGTCCGTGTACACGCGCGCGGCATCGACGTTGTAGTTGCCGGTCGAGAGATGCACGTAGTGCCGCAGCGCACCGTCTTCATTGCGCACGACCACGCACATCTTCGCGTGCGCCTGAATGCCGACCAGTCCGTACACGACCTGCGCACCGGCGTCCTGCAATCGCGCGGCGAGCGCGATGTTGCGCTTCTCCTCGAATCGCGCCTGCAACTCGATCACGACCGTGACCTGCTTGCCGTTCTGCGCGGCAAGCACGAGTTTGTCGATGACCGGCGAGTCTTCGTCGGTTTGATAGACGGTCTGCTTGATCGCCACGACAGTCGGATCGGTCGCAGCGGCGTGCAGCAACTCGATCACCGCGGTGAATGAATCGTAGGGACGATGCAAGAGCACGTCGCGCTCGCGCACGATCGAGAAGATGTCGGCGGAGGTTGCCAGTCGCTGCGGGAGTCGCGGATTGAATTCGGGATAGAGCAGCGAGGTGTCTTCGATCTGATCGCAGATGTGCCCGAGGTCGTTGACCTTGAGGAATCCGGGAACGCGATACACATCCTCGGCACGCACGCGCGTCCCTTCCGTCAGCGCGCGCAAAATCTCATCGTCGATGCGCGAATCGACTTCGAGACACACGACCTGCTTTCGCTCGCGACGCCGTAACTCCGCTTCGACCGAGTCGCGCAGATCTTCGACTTCATCGCGATCGATGCTCAGCTCCGAATTGCGAATCACGCGGAACAGCACCGCGCCACGCACGGCCAGCGCGGGAAAGAAATGTTCGAGATGCGCGACGATTAACGAGCCGATCGGCACGAAGCGATGATCGGTGACCCGAATGAATCGCGGCAGCAGCGGCGGAATCTTGAAGAGCACGATGTGCTCGCCGCCGCGGCCGGACTCGATCGTCACGGCGATGTTGAGACTGAGATTCGTAACGAACGGGAACGGATGACCGGGATCGATCGCGAGCGGTGTGAGCACCGGTGCAACCGATTCGCGAAAGTACGCGGTGAGTTTCGCGCGCTCGTCATCGGTGAGATCGCGAAAGCTCTCGATGATGATGCCGCTCGCGCGCAGCTCGGGCAGCAGTTGTTCGTTGAGCACGCGATACATCGATTCGAGCAGCTCGCGCGTGCGCTGGCGAATCGCAATCATCTGCTCGGACGGCAGCAAGCCATCCGGGGTGCGCTCGATGATGCCGGCGTCGATGAGATCGCGCGTCGCGCCGACACGCACCATGAAGAACTCGTCGAGATTGCGCGAGCAGAAGGTGAGGAAGCGCAGACGCTCGACGAGCGGCACGGACACATCGGCGGCTTTTTCGAGTACGCGACCGTTGTAATCGAGACGGCTGAGCTCGCGATTGAGCAGGGCTACGGGCTTGGCCAAGCGAGCCGATTCTAGTGTGAGGCGCGCGACGCCGGCGGAACTTCATCTCGAATTTACGCGGGCGATCTACACTCGCCTGCTCATGCCCTACGCCTTTGAGCGCAACGAAACGGTCCCGGCGGGGATCGCGCGAATCATGGATGAGCAGCTCGTCCGCGCGCGCACGCATCTCGAGCAATCGCAGGTTCACGATGCGCGCAAACGATTCAAGGAAACGCGCGCGCTGCTGCGCATGATTCGCAAGCCACTCGGCGATCGGTTCGCGATCGAGAACGCGCGCTTTCGCGATGCAGGCCGCGCGCTCGCGGAGTCGCGCGATGCGGAAGCCGTGATCGAGGCGCTGGAAAAACTCGAGCTGCATACGAGCGTGAAGACACGCATTCGCAATCAACTGCAGACCGCGCAGCAACAATACCCGCCGCTCGCGCCGATCCTCGCGAACGTGATCGATCAGCTCGCCGATGCGCAGCAGCAACTCCCGTCATGGCCGGCAATCGATGATTCGTTCGATGCACTCGCCGATGGTCTGCAACGCACGTATCGATTCGGGCGCCGCGCATGGAGGGATGCGCACACTCCTGACGAACTGCATGAATGGCGCAAGCGCGTGAAGGAGCACTGGTATCACGCGCAACTGCTGCGCGAGTTGTGGCCGCCGATGATGAAGGCGTACGCGAACGTGATGCAGGATCTCTCGCACGCACTCGGCGATCATCACGATCTGCACGTGCTGCGCGAGCTCGTCAAAGCACCGAGTGTGATCGCCGCGATCGACGAGAAGCAACGTCAGCTCGAAGCCGAAGCGCGTGCGATCGGCGCGCGTGTTTACGCGGAATCCGCGAACGCGTGGCTGGCGCGAATGCGGAATTACTGGAAGGCGTGGAAAGCGTGAAGGCGTATCGCGCCCTCGCCGCACCGGCCGGCGCACGGCTGATTTTCATCGGCGATATTCACGGCTGCTACGACGAGCTCACGGACCTGCTCGCACGCGTGGCGCCATCGTCGAAAGACATCGTCGTGTCGGTCGGCGATATCGTGACGAAGGGTCCGGAGACGACGCGCTGTCTCGATCTCTGGCGCGATCGCGGATATCTCGCGGTGCAAGGCAACAACGAGGTGAAGCTGCTCGATCGCGCGAAGCCGCTGCTGCGATTTCTCGCGCGCGATCCCGTGCTGCATCGCGGCGATCTGCTGCGCTACATCGCGTCGTGGCCGCACGTGCTGGACTTCACGAACGCTGGAGTGACGGCAGTGCACGGAGGTTTCCTTCCGGGAATGCGCATCGACGCGGAGAACGTCGAGCGCGAGCGCGAGGTGATCTCGGAGTTGCGCTGGATTCGCAAGAAGAACGGCGGATGGAAACCAATCCCGAAGGACAAGAAGAAAAAGACGGATGTGTTGTGGTCGGAGAAGTGGAACGGCGAGCGATTCGTCGTGTACGGCCACACGCCACTGCGCGAGCCGAAGTTCGATGACCACGCCCTCGGGCTCGACACCGGCTGCGTGTACGGCGGCAAACTCACCGCCGCAATTTTCGATGGCGCGTGGAGCACGATGAGCGTGAACGCAAAACGAAAGTACGCGGACTGAGCGCTACTATTTCCGGCGATCCATCGTCCAAACAGCCGGAGGCGAAATGTTCAGTTACGCGAAATTCGGTCCGACCGAATACGTCATTCACTTTGCGCAGGGAAAAGTGCGGCGCGAAGGACGCGGGTTGTCGTTCTTCTACTGGGTTCCGACGTCGAGCATCGTTTCGATTCCGGTGGCGAGCTCCGATCTGCCGTTCGTCTTTCAACTCCTCACCGCGGACTTTCAAACCGT
>JBQCJC010000448.1:0-6811 GCA_051953135.1 Thermoanaerobaculia bacterium
TCGAGCGAAGGTCGAGTCCGGACTCCTGCTTGAACTCGGAGATCAGCCAATCCACAATGCGCTCGTCGAGGTTGTCACCGCCGAGATGCGTGTCGCCATTAGTCGACTTCACCTCGATGACGCCCTCGCCGACCTCGAGGATCGAGATGTCGAACGTACCGCCACCGAAGTCGTAGACCGCGATGGTTTCGTTGGTTTTCTTATCGAGGCCGTACGCGAGCGCGGCCGCCGTGGGCTCGTTGACGAGGCGCTCGACTTTGAGGCCGGCGATCTCGCCCGCATCTTTCGTGGCCTGGCGCTGCGAGTCATTGAAGTACGCCGGCACGGTGATGACCGCGCGATCGACTTTCTCGCCGAGGTAGTCTTCCGCGGCCTGCTTGAGTTTCTGCAGGATCATCGCGGAGATCTCAGGCGGCGAGTAAAGCTTGCTCTGGACTTCGACACGCGCGTCGCCGTTGGACGCCTGCGTGACTTTGTACGGAACCATCTTCATCTCTTCATTGACTTCATTGAACCGGCGGCCCATGAAGCGCTTGATGGAGAAGACGGTGTTCTCAGGGTTCGTGACCGCCTGACGTTTGGCGACCTGGCCGACGAGGCGTTCGCCATTTTTGGCGAAGCCGACGACCGAAGGCGTGATGCGGCTGCCTTCCGCGTTCACAATGACCTTCGGCTCGTTGCCTTCCATGACCGCGACGACCGAGTTCGTCGTACCGAGGTCAATGCCGATGATCTTTGACATAAGTGGTTCTCCTTCTATAACTTCGATCGCTCATTGCAAATGTGAGCAACTTGTTATCAACTTTGACTGCCAATCGAAACCTGAGTCTAGCATTGTAAATTCCGAGGCTGCAAGGACTACGCCCGGCGTCTCGCGCTGTTAGAAATGTCGGAAAGTCGATGGCGAACAATGGGGCCAACGTAGTACAGGCGGCCCAAGGCTTGGCCAACATACGCTGCCGGCTGTGCCGGCGTTAGACTGACGCTAACTTGGAGGACTCTCAATGAGCCAGTATCCGTATCAACCCCAACAACAGCCCGCCTGGATCAGCGCCGGAGTGGACACGGTCGCGCGCGAGCGCGCGTTCATTCGTTCGGTCTATGCGGGGATGGCCGGTGGCCTGCTGGTGACGGCACTCGCGTCAATGTGGGTGGTTAATTCACCGTCGATGAAGCAGCTCATCTTCGGCAACCGCATGATGCCGTGGGTCCTGTTCGCCGCCGAGCTCGGCCTGGTGTTTTATCGCGGCGCGCGCCTTACGCGAATGTCGGCAGGCGCGGCCGCGGCGGCATTTCTCGTCTTCGCACTACTCAACGGCTTATCGCTGAGCGCGATTTTCTTTCTGTACACTGGGGCCAAGATCGTCCAGGCGTTCGTCGTCTCCGCAGGCATGTTCGGCGCGATGAGCGTCTACGGTCTCGTGACGAAGCGCGATCTCACATCGTGGGGCTCGTTCTTCTTTATGGGCCTGATCGGTCTGGTGATTTGCTCCATCGTCAATTTCTTTCTGAAGTCTCCCGCGCTGGCCTGGGCCATCTCAATCATCGGTGTCTTCGTGTTCCTCGGCCTGACGGCGTATGACAATCAGAAGCTGAAGGCGTATGCGACGGCACCGCAGCTCCGCGAAAACCTCGCGGTCTATGGCGCATTGCAGCTTTACCTCGATTTCATCAACCTCTTCCTCTTCCTGCTGCGCATCTTCGGCGGCGGCAACCGCAGATAAGACTGCTTTGATTGCGGCGCATGCGATGATTTCGCATGCGCCGCACAGCAGTTCTTCTCGTCGCGCTCGCCGCCTGCGCCTGCGCGAGCACCACTCCCTCCCAGCAACTCGCACAGCTCGCCGATACGCAATGGCGGCATTCGCTCACAACGAACGTGCCCGCGCGATCGGAGCTAGGACTGCCGATCGAGCAGTTGCCGGATCCGTCTTACGCGCAAGCGCAGCGCGATGCGGAGTTCGCACGAGGGATGTTGCATCGCATCGCACGTATCGATACGAGTCGCCTCAGTGACGACGAGCTGATTACGCTCGCGATTCTTACGGATGCACAACAGGATGCGATCGACGGTCTGCCGCATTTCTATTTGCGATTTCCGGTAACGCCCTATTCGTCGCCGATCCGCACCGTCAATGCGGTATTGGCCACAATGCCACTCACGACAGACGAGGACGTCGCGAATTACGCGCGCGTACTGGAGCAATATCCACGATTTCTCGACCGCATTACTGAGATTGTGCAGGAGCAACAGCGTCGCGGTGTTTTACTGCCGAAAGCGGAGATCGCGATTGCGAGAACGCTGTTTACCAGCGCGCCGCTTGCACGCACCGAGCAGATTCGTGAGTTGATTGCGGCGAAGATCGATCCGGCATTCGCGCGTCTCAATGCGGTATTCGACACGAATTACGAGGCGGCGGCGCCGGATGCAGTGGGATTGAAACAATATCCTGGTGGTACCGAGGCGTATCGCTGGCTCGTGCGGAAACACACGACGCTCGATCTGACACCGGAGGAAATTCACCAGCTCGGGCTAAGCGAAGTTGCGCGCATTGATGAGGAGATGGCGGAGGTTCGCGCAAAGCTGGGGTTCACCGGAACTCGCGAGGAGTTTCAACAGCGTTTACGCACGGATCCGCGATTCTTTGCCAGTACGCCGGAGGAAATCGGCGAGCGTCTAACGAAATTCATCGCAAAAATCCAGCCGCGGCTCGATCACTATTTCGCGAAGCGACCGAGCGCGCCTTACGGCGTACGACGGCTCTCGCCGGCACTCGAGCCGGCGATGACGTTCGGTTATTACCAGGCACCGACCAAGGCGGAACCGAAAGGGCACTATCTCTACAACGGTTCGAAGCTCAATGAGCGCAATCTATTGTTCGCCGCGGCATTAATGGCGCACGAGCTCGCACCGGGTCATCATTTTCAGATCGCGCGGCAAATCGAGAATGAATCGATTCCAATGTTCCGTCGTAAGACGTATCAGACGGCGTTCGTTGAAGGCTGGGGTGAATATTCGGCAAGTCTCGCGCGCGAGATGGGCCTCTATGATGATGATCTCTACGATCTCTATGGCCGTCTGATGATGGACAAGATGTTGTCCGTCCGCCTGGTCGTCGACACCGGCATGAATCACCTCGGCTGGTCGCGCCAGCGCGCAATCGACTACATGCGCGACCACACGCTCCTCGGCGAAACCGAAATTGCGACCGAAACTCTGCGCTACGCGGTCGATATCCCCGCTCAGGCCCTCGCGTACAAGATCGGCAGTCTGCGCATCATGGAATTACGCAAACGCACAGAGCGCGAGCTCGGCGATCAGTTCGACATTCGCGCGTTTCACGAATGGGTCATCGGCAGCGGTTCCATGCCGATTCGCGTATTGGAAGATGCAGTAGCACGAAAGAGTCGCGCCACCACCGGCCGGCATAGCCGACTGCAGTAGTTGCTTCGCTCGATGCACGTACGCTGGTCCGTGGGATCAGTCAGTGCGTCCGGCGAAGACCGTCATGCGGCCCGTCGTTGCGCGAGCCGGCCTAACATCTTCTTGAGCGTCAGCGCGTTATTCACCGCGTACGCGGAGTCATCGTTGTCGAAGTAAACGTAGATCGCGTCGAGTTTGCGGCTCCACGTGCGGATGCGATCGGCCCACTCCGCGAGTTGCTCATCACTGTAGCTGCCCTGGTATTTGAACGACGTCGGGCCGTGCAGGCGAATGTATGTCCAGTTCGTGGTTAATTCGATCGGCGATTGATACCCGGCGAGCTCGTAAATACAAAACGCGGCGTCGTATTTACGTAAGAGATTGAGAACGTCGTCATGCATCCACGTTTCATTGCGTAATTCGAACGTATAGCGGTGCTGCTTCGGAAGCGCCTGAAGAAATTCTTCGAGCCGCTCGAGATTCACCTTCCACCCCGGAGGTAATTGCCAGAGGATGGGTCCGAGTTTCCCGCGCAAGCGCTCCGCGCGCGGCAGAAAGTTCGTAAGACCGCGCATCGGGTCTTTGAGCTTGATCATGTGTGTAATGAAACGGCTCCCCTTCACCGCGAACAGGAAATTGGGAGGAGTCTTCTGTCGCCACGCATCGAACGTCGACTCGTTCGGCAATTGATAGAAGGTGTTGTTCAACTCGACCGTGTCGAAATCGCGCAGGTAAGGCGCGAGCATGTCCGTGTTCTTAATCCCGGCCGGGTAATAACGGCCGATCCAGTGCTTATAGCTGTAGCCCGACGTGCCGATGCGAATGTCCGCCATGACGTCTCCGTGCAAAGGAAAACGGCGGGTTGATTAGCCCGCCGTTTCTCGAAATTACTGATTCGTGATGGTGATTTGACCGCCACTGCTGCGCTGCGCGCGGACCGTGCCGGCAGCTTGCGTACCGGTGCGGCGCACTGTCAGGCGCGTGCCCGCATTGGTCGTAGTGGTCGTTGGCGTCATCCCAGATGGAATGGTCGCGCCAACCGTGCCCACAGGCGTCGTAGTCAGAGTGCCCGATGTCGCTGTCGTCACTGAGGCAATGCCGGTACCTGTCGTGGCCGGCGTCGCGGTCGAATTTCCGGCAAACGCGCCCGGCGTAAGTGTCGTTGCAGTCGGTGTTGCCGGGCTCGCCGCCGTTACGGTCGTTGCCGGCGTGCTGGTGATCGTCGAGTTCGAAATCATCCCGGACGTGCCGATCACGACACCGTCCGACGTGATGATCGTCGGGTCACCAACATCAACGATCGCCGGAACCGGTGCCGAGTTGATCGACGAATTCACAGTCACGCGCTGCGGCTCGTACATCACATTCGCGTTTCGCTGTGCGGTGGACGAGGCCGTAGACGACGAATCGACGACGTCGGACGGATTCGATGCACCGAGAACGCGGACCTGCGGCTGACGCTGCGCCATGATTGCGGCTGCCGCATCAGGCCCGACATACGCGTTGCGATTGGAGGATGCCGAGGACGACGAGATCATCGGCGGAGGCACGGGCATTTCGGAGCCACCAGTCACGCCGCCCGTGGGCGCGGTACGCACAAATCCATCGCGATACGGCTCTCCACTACCGGGAGTGCGATTCGTGGTGCAGCCAGCGGCCGCGAGTGATGCAGTGAGTGAAACCGCGAGCAGAGCACGCCCCAGGCGGCTGCTCGATAACTTGTTTGCTTTCAGAGTCTTGCTCATCTTGTCTCCTTTCGGGTCACGGCAAGATTTCGATGGTTATTTAGAGCAATATGAATGCCCTCTTCGTGCCGGGTACGGGCGTTGCTCTACAGCCCGTCGAAGGAGTTGAAACGAAGACATGAAACGCAACACAGCATTCGTCACATTAGCCGTACTGCTCATCGCTCTCGCGGCGAGCGCGTGCTCGCTGAACCGTCAGTTGCCGAAAGAAGCGGACGAAGAAGCGATGGTGGTGGAAGTCCGTTCCGCGATCGCCGCGGCGGTACCGGGCAAGACATTCGCGATGGACGTCGACGTCACGGAAAACGGCAACGTCCGGATCTCCGGTCACGTCGATTCGCAGTCTGATAAAGACGCGATCGTGAGCAAAGTGCGCCAGGTCAACGGCGTTCGCAGCGTCGACGCGAGCGGCATACACGTGCAGTAGCGGGGTATGGCGGTGGATGGTTGGCGGTTGGCGGTGAGCACCGCTGCCGCCGAACCATTACAACGTGCCGTTAGGCGCGAACCGCCAACTTCCAATCGCCAGCGCCGCCGCGGGCGCGCGAACCGCCAACCATCTACAATCGCCGCTCGATGTTCAACCTCGCGGCGCGTGGCACTTCCTTCCGCACAGAGCTCATCGGCGGTCTCACCACATTCGTGTCGATGGCCTACATCATCGTCGTGAATCCGGCCATTCTTGCGGCGGCCGGGATTCCGCACGGGCCGTCCACCGTCGCGACAATCCTCACCGCGGTCTTCGGCACGTTGCTGATGGGGCTTTATGCGAATCGGCCGATCGCGGTGGCGCCGTACATGGGCGAGAACGCGTTCATCGCATTCGGACTCGCGGCGTTCGGGATCGCGTGGCAGCAGCGACTCGGGGCGGTGTTCGTCAGCGGCGTCATCTTCCTCATCATCACGCTCCTCGGCATCCGCCAATGGCTCGCCGAATCGATCTCCGATTCCATGAAGCACAGCTTCGCCGCGGGAATCGGACTCTTTCTCACCTTCATCGGCCTCTTCGAAACCGGCATCGTGAAACCGGCGCAGGCAGTGCCGGTACAACTCGGCGACGTCCGCGCCACCACCGTTCTCCTCGCCATCCTCGGATTCGTCGTCACTGCCGCACTGCTCTATCGCAAAATCCCGGGCGCGATTCTCATCGGCATCGTCATCACCGCAATCGCAGGACTGCTGTCAGGCGAAGGCAAACCGCCATCGAGCGTGATGGCGCTCCCCTTCACCGGCGATTACAACCTCGGCACGATCGCACTGCAGCTCGACGTGAGATCGGTGCTGCGACTCAGCTTCCTGCCGATTCTGCTCACGCTGTTTCTCATGTCGCTGCTCGACACCCTCGGCACACTCGTCGCGCTCGACACCGCCACCGGCAACAAAGGCGACCTCCGCAAACCGATGCTCGTCGATGCGCTCTCGTGCATGTTCAGTGGACTCGTCGGCACGTCGACGAGCGGCGCGTACATCGAATCCTCGACCGGCATTCGCGAAGGCGCGCGCACCGGACTCGCGTCCGTCGTCACCGCTAGTCTCTTCGCGCTCTCGTTGTTCTTCATTCCGCTGTTAGAGCCGTTGCAATCAATGCAGTACGCGTATGCACCGGCGTTGCTCATCGTGGGGATGTTGATGTTATGCGCCG
>JBQCJC010000449.1:0-9055 GCA_051953135.1 Thermoanaerobaculia bacterium
AGATCTTCTTCTCTTCGCGCACGCGACCCGCGCCCGCGCACGTGACGCACGGATCCTTGATCACTTTTCCCGCGCCGCCGCATTGCGGGCACGTGCGCGAGACCGCGAAGAAACCCTGCGAGTAACGAATCTGTCCGCGGCCAGCGCAACCCGAACACGTGACCGGTTGCGTACCCGGCTTCGCGCCGCTGCCGCTGCACGTCGTACACGTGATGACGCGCGGCACGTTGATCGTCACATCCTTGCCGAACACCGCGTCCATGAAGTCGAGCTGCATGTCGTAGCGGAGATCGTTGCCGCGCGCGGCGCGCGAGCCTCTGCGTCCGCGCGAGCCGAAGAAATCGCCGAAGCCTAAAAGATCGCCGAGGATGTCGCCGAAGTCGGCGAATTGATTCGGATCGAAACCGCCCATGCCGGACATCCCCTGATGTCCGTAGCGATCGTAACGAGCGCGCTTCTCTTCATCGGAAAGCACGCCGTACGCTTCCGCCGCTTCCTGAACTTCTCTTCCGCTTCCGCGTCGCCCGGATTCTTGTCCGGATGAAACTTCACCGCGAGCTTGCGGTAGGACTTTTTCACTTCATCGAGCGTGGCCGTCTTCGGGACGCCCAGCACCTCGTAGTAATCACGCTTCTCAGTGGTGGCCATTGCTTATGCGTTTTCTGAATCGGACATCATCTTCATCGGGTTGTAGAGCATCACGCTGGTGAGAATGCGCGCGGCGCTCTGGAGCTCGAAGATGGCGTCGTTGATCGCCTGTTTGTCTTCGGAGTTCACCGCTTCCTTCGAGCGCATGATGATCGTCTGCACTCGAGCGCGGTCTCCTTCGTTCAGCAGCTTGCCGAACTCTTTGAAGACCTTGTCATTCGTGTAAATCATTCCCTCGAGCTTGTTCTGCAACATGCGCATCTCGCGGCGTGCGGCGTCGAGACGCTGGTGCTGCGACGCGTCGCTGATGATGCGATCGATCTCGTCCTTCGACAGACCGCCGGCCGGATTGATCTGCACGCCCTGCGATTGTCCCGTGGCCTGATCGCGCGCCGTGACGCTGACGATGCCGTTCGAATCGATGGAGAACGTGACTTCGATCTGCGGAACGCCGCGCGGCGCCGGCGGAATGCCGACGAGATCGAACTTGCCGAGCGAATTATTCTCGCGAGCGAATTCGCGCTCGCCCTGCAGTACGTGCACCGTGACCTTGCTCTGATTGTCCGAAACGGTGGTGAACACGAGCGAGTTCTTCGTCGGAATGGTGGAGTTGCGCTCGATGAGTTTGGTGAACAGACCGCCGTGCGTCTCGATGCCGAGCGACAGCGGCGTCACGTCGAGCAGCACCATGTCCTTGATGTCGCCGCGCAGAATGCCGCCCTGAATTGCAGCGCCGATGGCGACGACTTCATCGGGATTGATGTTGCGATTCGGATCCTTGCCGAAGACCTGCTTCACCGCATCGATCACGCGCGGCATGCGCGTCTGTCCGCCCACGAGCACGACTTCGTCGATCTGTCGCGGTGTCACACCCGCGGCTTGCAGCGCGTCGTTCACGGGGCCGATCGTTTTCTGCACGAGATCTTCGACGAGCGTCTCGAGCTCGCGACGCGTGAGGACGTGATTGAGATGCTTCGGTCCGGAGGCGTCGGCGGAGATGAACGGCAGAGTGATGCGCGATTCCATCTCGATCGACAACTCGCACTTCGCTTTTTCCGCGGCTTCTTTCAAACGCTGCAGCGCCATGCGGTCATCGCGCAGATCGATACCGGTGTCTTTCTGAAAGACTTCGATGAGGCGATCCATGACGCGCTTGTCGAAGTCTTCGCCGCCGAGGTACGTGTCGCCGGAAGTCGAGAGGACTTCGAAGAGTCCGTCTTCGAGTTTCAACACGCTGACGTCGAACGTGCCGCCGCCGAGGTCGTAGACCACGATGTATTGATCGGCGCGATTGTCGAGACCATACGCGAGCGCCGCGGCTGTGGGCTCGTTGATGATGCGCAGCACTTCCAGTCCGGCGATCTTGCCAGCATCGCGCGTGGCCTGGCGCTGCGAGTCGTTGAAGTACGCGGGGACGGTGATGATCGCTTCGGTGACCTGCTCGCCGAGAAATTCTTCGGCGAACGATTTGATCTCCATCAGCACGAACGCGGAGATTTCCTCCGGCGAGTATTCGCGCTCGCGAATCTTCACTTTCACGTCGCCGTTCATCGCGGCGACGATGTTGTACGGCAGCACTTTCTTCGCGTGCGCCACTTCCTCGGAATCGTATTTGCGCCCGATCAGACGCTTGATCGCGAACACCGTGTTGAACGGGTTCGTGATCGCCTGACGTTTCGCGATCTGACCCACGAGCCTCTCGCCGTCTTCGGTGAAGCCGACGACAGACGGAGTGGTGCGGCTCCCCTCACGATTGGGAATCACCTGCGGCGTCGCAACGTCGACGACCGCAACGCACGAGTTCGTCGTGCCCAGATCAATTCCGATGATTTTCGCCATGAATCAGCGGGTCAGGATGACACAGTTCGTTCCGGCCCGCCTACCGCCACCTTGACGAGCGCGGGACGAAGCAGACGGTCGTGCAGGAAGTAGCCTTTCTGCAGTACGGCGGTGACGGTGTGCGACGGGTATGCGTCGCTTTCTTCGCGAACGACCGCCTCGTGAATGTTCGGATCGAACGGCACATTCGAGTCTTCGATCGTCTTCAATCCCGATTTCTGCAGGACGTCGAAAAGCTGCTTGTAGATCAGCAGCACGCCCTTGTGAAACTCGTCGCCTTCCGCGGCGTGATCGAGCGCGCGATCGAAGTTGTCGAGCACCGGCAGAAGATCTTTCATCAGCGAGCCGGTGGCGTAACGGAAGAAGTCCGCCTTCTCGCGCTCGGTGCGCTTGCGGAAATTCTCGAAGTCCGCGAGCGTGCGCAACACGCGATCCTTGAGCTGCTGATTCTCGGCGCGCAACGCTTCGTCGGTCGACCCCGGATTCTGCGAAACGGTGCTCGCCGCTTCTTCCGCGGTCTCGCGCATCTCGCGCTCGATCTCTTCCACCGAGTCTCCGGTGTCTTCGATGATGTAGGTGTCGTCCTGTTCGGTCCCGCCGTTCGGCGTGTTCTCGTCCATCAGATTTCGTGCTCCTGCTCTTCGATCTTTCTGCTCAGCGCGCGGCTGAGGTAGTCCACGAGCGGCGCCATGCGCGCGTACTCCATGCGCATGGGGCCGAGGATGCCGACCATGCCGAGTGGCGCTGAGCTCGAGCCGTATCGTCGCGCGACGATACTGAAGTTGTGTACTTGTGTGAAGTCGCTCTCGGATCCGATGAGGATCTGCAGACCGTCTTCGCTGAGACAGGTCTCGAGGATATCGATGAGCTTCTCCTTCTCCTGCAACGCGAGAAACGTCTTGCGCAGCGACGCGGCGTCATTGAACTCGGGCTTGTTGAGAATCGACGCGGCGCCTTCGACGAAGAGCTCATGCTCGACCGGGGCCACATCATTCACGGCTTCGATGCCGAGGGAGATCGTTTTCTGCAACATCTCATCGTGTTGCGCACGCTCCTGCTCGGTCATGCGGATGAGACGGCGTCGAATCACGTCGAGCGTGCAGCCCGCGAATTCGACGGTGATGTAGCGGCTGATTTTCTCGAGCTCGTCGCGCGAGAAAACGAAACGCGTTTCGATGACGCGAGTCACGACGACGCCGTTTGCACCGACGAGCACGCAGAGAATGCGGCGCTCGGCGACGCTCACGAAGTCCATCGAGCGAATTGCGAACTGCAGCAGCGTCGGCATGAACACGACGCCGATCTGATCGCTGAGCTTCGAGGCCATCGAGGACGCGAGATGCAGCACGCGATCGATCTCGTTCGCATGACGCACTTCATCGTCGATCGCTTCCCGCTCGCGCGCGGTGAGCGAGCGCGAGGTCATGAGGTGATCGATGAAGAAGCGATAGCCGCGATCGGTCGGGATGCGACCCGCGGATGTGTGCGGCTGCGCGAGATAGCCGAGGTCTTCGAGATCGGCCATGACGTTGCGAAGACTCGCGGGCGAAAGCTGGAACTTGCCGGATTTCGAGAGCGTACGCGAGCCGATGGGCTCGCCGGATGCGATGTGCTGCATGATGATCTCGCGCAACACCTCCCGGGCGCGCGGATCCAGCTCGAAATCAGATCGTGTGCTCATGCGGTCTCGTCAGTTGGCACTCCGAGAAATGGAGTGCTAAGAGACTGTAGAAACAGGAGGAGAGAGTGTCAACAATCCCGGGAAGGCAAGCGATGAGAGATGAACGATGAGCGATGAGCCGTGTCGCCAGAGTCGCGACGCTCGACATGACGTCAGTTCGAACCCTGCGGCACTGGCGACACGGTTCATCGCTCATCGTTCATCACTCATCACTCATCACTCATCACTCATCACTCATCTCTCATCTCTCATCTCTCATCTCTCATCTCTCATCTCCCGCCTTCCACACCCCCTTCTCCGTTCCATCCGGAAACATCGCGGTCGCGCCGGCCTGATCGATTCGCAGCAACGCGCCCTTGCTGTGATTCACCGCGCGGCTCATTCCGACATCGATGAGAAACACGAGGCCGTCGAATTTCGCGAACATCGTCCCTGCTTTGCGCGATGTGCCGTCGCTGAACGCGTAGCTGCCAGGCTGATGTCCAAACACGATGTGCTTCACATGGAGCGCATCCGCGTGCTCCTGCAAGCGCATGTGACTCTCGATCGGATCATCGCCCTCTTTCTCCCACCACGGCGGAGTCATGCGCGCTTCGAGCAATCCTTTCTTTCCCGCGAGCACCGTCGCGGTGTAGCCATCGGCGTCGACGCCCGAAACGATGTCGTTGCCGAGTTGGGTGAACGTGCGTCCCTTCGTGCTGCCGGCGTGTGCGAAGAACCAGTCGTTGATGCGCGTCGCGAACGGAAGGCACAGCAGAAACTTGCCGATGCCTTCGGCGTCCTCACCGTTCGCAACATCGCGCGGTGTGAGGTTCGCGTTCTTCAACTCCGCGCGAAACTCTTTCGTCTTGCTGCTGTGCGGATCGTCGAGAAACTCCGCTTCGTGATTGCCCGCGGAGATCACAACGCGTCCACCTTGTGCTGCCGCGGATTGCGTGAGCGCGCGGAACAACGCGATCACGCGCAGCGACTGCGAGCCTTTGTCGATCATGTCGCCGGTTACGACGAGGATCGATTTCCCACCGCTCCACCGCGCGTCCTTCGGTGCGTCAGGCACGCCGTCGACGAGCTTCGCCGAAACGAGCAGCGCGACGAGGCGGTCGTAATCGCCGTGCGTGTCGCCGAGGGCGTAGATCGTTTCGGATGTGTCGAGCGAGATCAGCGCGGGACAACGACCCCAGTTACGCGGCGGAGCGCCGAACGAAGACAGCGCGGCCAGCAGCAGCAACGCCGCGGCGCATCGACGGAAGGATTGCATGCCGTCATGGTACGCCCGCGCTCGCATGCGACGCCTGCCGTAAACTTTGCATGATGCGCCGTCTCCTTCTTCTCGTTCTGCTCGCGGCGATTCCAGCGAGCGCCGTCACGGTCGATCGCATTGCAGCCGTCGTCGACCGGCAGGTGCTGACGGTTTCGGAGGTTTCGCAGATGGTCGAGCTGCGATTCTTTCCACGCACCGCCGAGAGTGAAGACGACTTTCGTCACGACGTGCTCGATGCGTTGATCGCGCAGGCATTGCGTCATCGCGATGCAGAGCGATTCGGCACGCAGGACATTCCGGCGGACACGATCGAAGCGCGCATCATCGAAATTCAGAAGCGTTTCGCGTCGATCGATGAGTTCAACGCCGCGCTTGCGCGCACCGAGCTCACGCTCGACGAATTGCGCGCGCTGGTGAAGCGACAGTTGCAGGTCGAGGCGTACATTCAGGAACGATTTGCACCGCTCGTGTTCGTGACGAACGACGACATCGACGAGTACTACCGCGGGCCGTGGAGCGAACAGCGCCGCGCGCGCGGACTGACGGTTCCGCCGCTCGCGAGCGTGCGCGAGGAAGTGCGCACGGCGGTGCGCGCGTCGCGACTGCAGTCGGAAATCGATCGTTGGACGGCGCAGTTGCGCGAGCGCGCAAACGTCGACGTTTATGCATGGCGATGACGCGCGTTGATGGATGACTATCTCGTCATCGGCGCCGGGATCATCGGTCTCTCGATCGCACGCGAGCTGCGACGCCGCGATCGCACCGCGAAGATCACGGTGATCGATGCAGCATCAACGCTCGCCGCGCACGCGAGCGGTCGCAACAGCGGCGTGTTGCACGCGGGCTTCTACTATTCGCCCGATTCGCTGAAAGCGCGCTTCACGCGCATCGGCAACGAGCGTCTCACCGAATATTGCGTCTCACGCAAACTGCCGATTCGCCGCTGCGGCAAGCTGGTGATCGCGCGCAACGAAGAGGAGTTGCCGCGACTCGATGAGTTGCATCGACGCGGTGTCACGAACGGCGTGACGCTGTCGATGATCAGCGCGAAGGATGCGAACGAGATCGAGCCGCGCGCGAAGGTGTTCGAGCGCGCGATCTGGTCGCCCACGACATCGACCGTCGATCCGCGCGCGGTGATGCAATCGCTGCTCGATGATGCGAAGCACGAGCGCATCGATGTGCGTTTCAACACGGCATGGAAGCGTTCGATGCAAGCGGGCCGCATCATCAACGCGGCGGGGCTCGGCGCGGTGAAGATCGCAAGCGCGTTCGGCTTCGCGCAGCGCTATCGCATGCTGCCGTTTCGCGGTGTGTATCTGTATTCGAACGAGCCGCGCGAATCGCTGCGCACGCATCTCTATCCTGTCCCCGATCCACGCTTCCCATTCCTCGGCGTGCATTTCACGCTCACGGCCGACGGCGCGATCAAGATCGGTCCCACCGCGCGGCCATCGCTGCTTCACGGCGCGATGTTGCTGCTGACGCAACGCGAACTGCGCGCGCACGCGATCGAAGAGTTGCGCAAGTCATCGCGCAAACACATCGTCGGACTCGCGGCGTCGCTCGCGCACGGAGTCGATGTGCACGATTACACGAAGTGGGGTTTGCCCGGCGTGCGTGCGCAGTTGTACGACACGCGGAAGCACGCGCTCGAGATGGACTTCGTGCTCGAGCACGACGATCGATCGATGCATGTGTTGAACGTGGTGTCGCCAGGATTCACGTGCGCGTTGCCGTTCGCGGAGTTCGTGGTGGACAAGATGATCAGCCCGCCGCTCCATTGATCAGTTCGAGAAACTCGTCTTCGCTCAACACCGGCACTTTCAACGCGTTCGCTTTTTCGAGCTTCGAGCCCGCGGCTTCGCCTGCTACGACATAGCTCGTCTTCGACGACACGGATCCCGAGGGCTTGCCGCCTTCGCGTTCGATGAGTTTGTGAATCTCGTCGCGCGAAAACTTCGTGAGTGTTCCGGTGACGACGACGGTTTTGCCCGCGAGTTTGTCGCCGGTGACTTTCGCGACGTGTGTTGGTGCGACGCCGAGGCGCAGCATTTTCTCGACGCGTTCGCGATTCGCCGGCACCGAGAAATAGAACGTAATCGCCTCAGCCAGTTTCGGTCCGACTTCGTGAATCCCGATCAACTCTTCGGCCGTGGCGTTCATCAACGTTTCGATCGAGCCGAAGTGATCCGCGAGAATTTTTCCCGCGCGCTCGCCGACCATCGGGATACCGAGAGCGAAGATGAAGCGCGACAACTCGCGCGTCTTCGAATGCTCGATCTGCTCGATCAACTTCTTCGCCGACTTCTCCCCTTTGCGTTCGAGCTTCGCCACTGCATCGATCGTCAGCTCATACACCGACGCGTAGTCGTTGATGAGTTTCTCCCCGAGCAGCGCCTGCACGGTCTGATCGCCGAGCCCTTCGATATCCATCGCTTTGCGCGACGCGAAATGCGTGATCGATTGCAGCACGATCGCGGGACAACCCTGATTCGTGCATCGAATCGCGACTTCGCCTTCGAACTTGTGCAACGGCTGACCGCACACCGGGCAATGTTCGGGCGGCTCGATTTTCTGCACGCCCGCGGGGCGTTGATCGAGCAGCACGTCGACGACTTTCGGAATGATGTCGCCGCCTTTTTCGACGACGATCGTGTCGCCGATGCGCACGTCTTTGCGCGCGAGCTCGTCGAAGTTGTGCAGTGAGGCATTCACGACGGTGGTGCCGCCGAGTTGCACCGGATTGAATTCCGCGACGGGAGTCACCGCGCCGGTGCGACCGACGTAAAGGTTGATGCGCTTCACCACCGTCTTCGCAGCCTCGGGCGGGTATTTGTACGCAACGATCCAACGCGGTGCTTTCGACGTTGCACCGAGCTCGAGCTGCTCGTCGCGCCGGTTCACTTTCACGACGATGCCGTCGATCTCGAACGGCAGATCGTGACGATGCTGCTGCCATTCGTCGATGAACGCTTCGACCTCGTCGAGCGACTTGCAGAGCGCGCGATGCGGGTTTGTCGGCAGCCCCGCTGCGTCGAGCAATTCGTACGCGTTCCACTGCGACTCGATGCGCAGGTCGTCCGCGGCCACGAGGTGATAGAGGTACGCGCTCAGACGTTTCTGCGCGACCTGCTTCGGATCCTTCTGCCGCAGCGCACCAGCCGCGGCGTTGCGCGCGTTGGCGAGCTTCTCTTCGTCGTCGAGTCTTTCGTTGATTTTCTCGAAGTCGCGTTTCGAGATGTAGATCTCGCCGCGAACTTCGAGTTTTTTGATTGGTGTCTCGATCGTCAGAGGGATCGCGCGCACCGTGCGCACGTTCGGCGTGACGTCATCGCCGCGCACGCCGTCGCCGCGCGTCGCGCCGCGCGCGAGTTTGCCGTTCTCGTAAAGCAGCGAAATCGAGACGCCATCGATCTTCAACTCCGCTTCGTATTCGACCGACTCGCGGCCGACGCCGCGCAACACGCGCTCGTGCCACTCGCGCAGCTCTTCCTTCGAATACGCGTTCTCGATCGAGAGCATCGGCGGATCGTGGATGACGGACTTGAATTCGGAGATCGGCTCGCCGCCGACGCGGCGGCTCGGCGAGTTCGGATCGTCGAGCTCCGGATGCTTCGCCTCCA
>JBQCJC010000450.1:0-5733 GCA_051953135.1 Thermoanaerobaculia bacterium
CAACGACAAGAAGAACGTCGAAGACTTCGAACGGCATCAGCAGGACATTCGCAAACTCACCGAAGAGGAGATCCGGCTTACGGACCACGGCGATGCGCGTGACCAGTTGACGCGGGAAATTGCCGCGAAACGGCGCAGTACGCCGGACTTCGCCGATCAGATCGCCGATCGCATTCGCGCCGAGCAGCAGGAAACGTTCACAAACATCAACACCATTCGTCAGTGGGTAATGATCGGTCTCGTCCTGTTCGGCGTGGTCATCATCCTTCTCTGCGGTGTCTCGATCATGCGCATCGAAGATCGGCTCGGCGAATCGATCGGCCGGCAAGTGCGTCGCACCGAGGCGATGATCGCCGGGATGGTCGATGGCGTTTTGCTCGTCGATGGCGAAGGCCGCGTCGTCTTTATTAATCCCGCGGGACAGCGACTGCTCGGACGCACCGAGATCGGCGTGCCGATCTTCAAACAGGCCGAGGTTTATCGACTGCGGGATGAACATGGACGCGTGCTCGATCCGCAGGAACTCCCCGCGGCGCAGGCACTCGCGACCGGACGCTCCGTGCAGGACGTCACCATCCTCATCGCGCGCGATGGCGAGCGCGTTGCCGTCTCGATGAGCGCAACGCCGCTGCATGAAGACGGACAGATCAGCGGCGTCATCGTCACGTTTCGCGACATCACTGAACGCCGCGCACTCGAAGAACAAACGCATGTGCAGGCCGAGCGCGCGCAGATTCTTTCCGACGCCGGTGCGTTCTTCTCCAGCAACATCGATCCGACGTGGGTCATGCAGGCGATCGCCGAGCGCACTGCCGAAGTTCTCGGCGACTGGTCTGCCGTCATTCTGCATTCCGCCGACGCGAAAGATCTGCGCGTCGCATCGATCTATCACCGCGACATGGCGTCGCTCGGCCTTGCGTGGTCGTACATCTATCGACAGCCACTCGTCGTCGGCGAAGGCATCATCGGTCAGGTCGTCGCCACCGGCTATCCATCGCTCACCACGAACGTGCGTCCGTCATTCGACGTCACGAATCCCGGCACGTACCACAAATCCTCCGGCAATCTCGCCTCGCTGCTCGTGCTGCCGTTGCGCACGCGACGCGAGATGCTCGGCGCACTCGTCATCGCCGCGAACAGTGCGGATCGTGCGATGACGGACGACAAGCTGCCGCTCGCCGAGCTCCTTGCCGAACGCGCCGCACTCGCGATCGAAAACGCGAAGCTCTACACCGAACAGGTCGAAGCGCGTCGCAAAGTCGAAGACCTCTCGCGACTCAAAGACGAATTTCTCTCGATCGCATCGCATGAATTGCGCACGCCCGTCACGTCGATCAAGGGCTACACGCAACTCGCGAAGATGCTGATCAAAGAAGGCGATCTCAGTACGTCCGACGAGTATCTCGACATCGCACTCGATCAGATCGAGCGCATGTCGCGACTCATCCTCGAGCTCCTCGACGTGTCGCGCATCGAAACCGGACGACTCGAGATTCGCCGCGAAGCGATCAACTGGTCGCACTTCGTGCGCGACGTCGTGCATCGTCATCACACCGCGGTGAGCGATCGACGCTTTCATGTCAGTGTGCCGGATGACAGTCGCATCGTCAGCGGCGATCGCGATCGACTCGAACAGGTCGTCGGCAATTTGCTCGAGAACGCGGTGAAGTACTCGCCCGACGGGAGCGACATCACGGTGCTCGTCGAAGATCGTGGCGATTCCTTCGTCACCGCGGTTTGCGATCGCGGCATCGGCATTCCGGCCGATGAGCTCGGGCAGGTCTTCGAGCGCTTTCATCGCGGGCGTCAGGTTTCGTCGACCAATTACGGCGGCCTCGGTCTCGGCCTCTACATCACCAAACAGATCATCGAGCGCCACGGCGGTTCGATCTGGGTCGAGAGTCAGGAAGGCAAAGGCACGACGTTCTACTTCTCGCTGCCGGTTGCGGAACAGCCAGCGCTCGCCGCGCCGTCCCCAGCGCAAATCGCCGCGCAAACGTAAACTCCGAGTGTGATGCTCCCGCTGCTTCTGGCGCTGCTCGCGCCGCCCGATCTGCGACTCGAAACCGTTCGCGAATCTCTCACCGGCACGCACTGCCGCTATCGCGTGTACATCGAGAATCTTCCGACCGACGACGTGATCGTGAAGCCGTGCGAAGCAGCGAATGCGCGCATCACCTCAAATGCAGTTCGTGAAGAAACGCACGAGCGCTGGCTGAACGGACGTCGCGTGCGCCGCACGATCACGTACGACTCACCACTCGAGCCTTACGCGGAAGATGTTGATGTCGAGACGAACACGCTCGTGCGACGCATCCCGCTGTTTCTGCGCGCAACGTCGAAACCCGCGCGCGTGTTCGATCCGAATCCCGTCGTCGCGATCAACGATCCATCGCTGCAGGATCACAACGATTCCGCATCGGCGGTTCCGGCGAGCGCATACAAAAACGTAGAACTGCAGGACATCGAGGAAAGCGGTCCGTTGCGTGGACCGTGGGCATCGATGATCGATCGGCAGTCACCATTGATCGCGCCGCCGGATGCGAGTGGCTCGCTGATCTTCGATCGCGAGCAGGACGGCTTCGAAGATGTGCAGGCGTACTTTCACATCGATCGCAATCAGCGCTACATCCAATCTCTCGGCTACACCGGCTCGCGCGCGATCGCTCCGTACGCGATCGAGATCGATGCGCATGCGAACTCCGGCGCCGACAACTCGTTCTTTCTTCCGTCGCTCACACAGCTCGGCCGCGGCACGCTCTTCTTCGGCGAAGGCGGCACCGACGATGCGGAAGACGCCGATCTCGTGATTCACGAGTACGGCCACGCGTTGCTCGAGTGGATCTCGCCCGGCAACTTCGGTGGTGCGAACGCCAGCGAGTCGCGCGCGTTAGGCGAGGCTTTCGGCGATTACTGGGCGTACTCGTCGAACGATGACGCGAGCTCCGCGCGCGATCCTTTCTGCTTCGCCGACTGGGATGCGCGCTGCTGGGAAGACGACGCGTCGCAACAATGCTCGTATCCGCCGGGCAGTGATTGTCTGCGCCGTCTCGACAGCGCGAAGACGATGGCCGATTACGATCGTTCGTCGCGCAGCGGCGTCGAGCATCAGAACGGCATGATCTGGTCTTCCGCGCTGCGCGAGATTCGCGTCGCGCTCGGACGCACGATCGCCGACACGATCATTCTCGAAGCGCCGTTCGATGCATCGTCGCAGCCAACGTTCGCGAGCATGGCGCGTTTGCTTCTGCGCGCCGATCAGCAACTCTACGGCGGCATACACGCGTCGACGATCTGCAGCGCGATGACGAAGCGCGGCATTCTCGCGGAGTGCGGCAGCGAGCCGCGTGGCGAGTTGACGATCTATCCCGCGAGCGATCGCAACATCGCGATTCCGGACATCAGCACGATCAACTCGACGATCACGATCGACGATGCGCGCGCGATCGAGCGCGTGCTCGTGCGCGTCGATCTCACGCACGGTGCGCGCGGCGATCTGCAAATCGAATTGATTGCACCTGACGGAACGAAGGTCGTGCTGCAAACGCCGAATGTCGATCGTGGCACCGAGTTGCACGCAACGTTCGGCCTCAATGCAACGCCCGTCGAATCACTCGATACGTTGCGCGGTCACAACGCCGCGGGTGTGTGGACGTTGCGCATCGCGGATTTGCGCGCGCGTGATGCGGGCACGCTGCGCTCGTGGGGATTGCAGTTGCAGCTCGCCGGCGATGTGCGCGTAACCACGCGTCCGCGCAGCGAGCAGACGCAGATGATTCCGGTCGTCGCGCATCTCTTCGGTGCGAACGACACGACGTTCCGTTCCGATGTGCGCATCGCGAATCTCACGAACGCGCTGCAAACCGCGACGCTCATCTTCACGCCGAGCACGCGCGATGGCCGCACGACGTTCTCGTCGATCAATGTTCCGATCGCGGCGAGACAAACGATCGCGCTCGACGACATCGTCGACAGCGCTTTCGGCCTCACCGGCAGCGGCAGTCTCGAGATCCTCGGCGATGTGATCGCGATGAGTCGCATGACGACGAACGACGTGATGAGCCAGCAAATCCCCGCGAATCTCACGTCGTGGCCGGTGCTACTCGTTGCGTCGTATGACGATGCGAACACGCGAGTGAATTTCGGCGCGACCGAAACGTCTGGTCATCGCGCGAGCATTCGCGTGAACGAGCAGTCCGTAATCGTCGAGCCGTATTCGCACGTGCAATTCCGCGTGTCTCGCGGTGTGTATCGCGTCGAAGCCGATGCGAGCGTGATCGCGTATCTCTCGCAGATCGACAACACGAGCGGCGACGCGATGTTCATCCCGGCGGAGCGCGATGTTGCGCGGGCCGGCATTGCGCCGGTGATCGCGCAACAAGGTGCGGATCGCGCGTGGCGCAGTGATTTGTGGCTCGGCAGCGTCGTCGATGCACAACCGCTCACGGTCCTCGCGATCTCGCGCGGCATCACATCCAGCGCGAGTGCAACGGCGCCATCAGCATTCGGCGTGCAGAACTACGAAGACGTACTCGCGCGTCTCTTCGATCATGAAGTCACGTTCAGTGCATTGCGTGTTCCGATTCACCCCGGACTCTTCGCGGCCACGCGCGTTGCGACGGACGGCATGTCGCAATTCATCCCGTTGCAGGATCCGCAAGGTTCGGTCGAACAGCAACTCCTCTTCATCGACACCGTTGCGCCCTATCGCACGAACATCGGCATCGTCAGCGAGCATCCAGTGATTGCGGAAGTGACGTTGTTCGATGCGAGCGGCTCGGAGATCGAGCGATTCACACTCGCAACCGAAGGCGGCGTCGCGCAGACAAATGTTGCGCGTGCGATCGCAAACGGCCGTGCGCGCGTGCGATTCCTCAACGGAACCGGCCGCGCGTACGCATCGCTCATCGACACGCGCAGCGGTGACGCCACGTTCGTCGCCGGGCAGTGATCGTGTATTCTTCGCCGGCCATGACCGACGAACCGCTCCGGCAGGCGCTGCCGGAAGCGCAGTCGCTCGCGCAGCTCCCGCTCAAGATCCTCGAAGAAGTGATCCGGCAACTGCGCAGCACGCGCAACGACATCATCCGGTACGGCGTCTGGAACATCCGCAACCTCACGGACGACGAGTTCAACAAGACGGACGACCGCAAGCTCCTCGGCTATTTCCGCCAGGACTTACTCGAGACGCGTTTTCTCTCGAAGGGCCGCCGCATCGATCTCATTCAGCTCTGGCAGTGGTTCGATCATCAGATGTCCGGCACCGAGCCGCTTCTCGTGGATCACGAGGAGTTCGTGCTCAACATCCAGGACAAGGATCTCGAGAAAGTGCGCAAGCGCATCGCCGAGATCGATACGTTTCTTCCCGCGCTGCGCAGCGATGATCTCGAGGGATTTCGCCGCGTGAAGTACAAGCTCCGCCGCACGGTGATGCGTCTGACGTACGACCTGCATCACCTCTTCACGCGGCTGGAGAAGTACCGCAAGAATCTGTTCATGGGAAGCGGCGCGCCGCCCCACATGGACCGCGCGCGCGTCTCACTCGAAGCGGTGGTCGAAGTTCCGGAGCCGCCGCACATGGAAGAACACGACGACGAGTAAGTGGAGGGGGGGGGGGGTGTGTCCCCGGGGGGTTTTTTTTTTTTGGGGGGGGGGGGCCCCCGCCCCCCCGGGTTTGTGGTGGGTGTTTTGGGGTTTTGGGGCTTTGTGTATAATTTTTGGGGTTGCACCACC
>JBQCJC010000451.1:0-3245 GCA_051953135.1 Thermoanaerobaculia bacterium
TCGTCACAGTCCGCGCACGAAAAGCAGAACAGTCATGACAAGCCCGATGGCCACGACGAAGCGGCGCACGAAAACGCGTCCGAGTTTTCGCGCGAGGCGCGCGCCCGCGAATCCGCCCACGAGCGTGCCGGCCATCATCACCAGCACGTCGCTCCAGATCACCGAGCTCGCGAAGATGAAGTAGACGGCGGCGATGCCGTTGATGCAGACCGCGAGCACGTTCTTGAGGCCGTTCATCTGATGCAGATCCGTGAGCCCGATGAGGCCGAGCGCGGCGAGCATCAGGATGCCCATGCCCGCGCCAAAGTAGCCGCCGTAGAGCGAGACGAGGAATTGAAAAATGAGGACCGCGATGCGTGAGGCAGTGGTGGGATGTTCGTTCTTTGGCAGATGACGCGAGATCAATTCCTGAAACGCGAGCAGCGTCGTCGCGCTGAGAATCAGCCACGGCACTAATGCTTCAAATGTCGACGTCGGCGTGCGCAACAACAACCATCCGCCTAACGCGCCGCCGAGAATCGACGGAACGATGAGCAGCAGCAGCCAGCTCTTGATCGTCGAAAGCTCTTCGCGAAATCCGTACGCGCCCGCGAGTGAGCCGGGCCAGATGGCGACGGTGTTCGTCGCGTTCGCCATGATCGGATCGCGGCCGAGCCACAGCAGCGCGGGGAAGGAGATGAGCGTGCCGCCGCCCGCGATCGAGTTGATCGCGCCCGCTACGACGCCCGCGAAGAAGATGACCGCGTATGCGATCACTTCACTCCTTCGGCCACGTATAAATCGGAGAGCGCGCGCACCGCGTTGTACGCGTACTGCGTGCCGTCGGGAGTGATGAGCACCGGCGCGATGCGATACACGCCGGCGGGATCGGCAGGCGCGAGCTCTTTCCACAACACGCGCTGTCCCGTTGCGATCGTGACGCGATAGATGCGCACCGGCAATGCGGTCGGGCGATAGACGAAGAGCGAGTTGTTGTCGGTCGCCCACTGCATCGGGATCTCGCCCTTCTCGACACCGGCCACCGGCACCGCTGCACTGCCGTCGTTCGGATACAACACGATCGTTTCGTCCGCGTTCATGCCCGCCGTGTAGCGGCCATCGTGCGAGACCGCGAACGGTCGCACCGCGCCGCCCCAGATGCCTTCCGGCGTGATCGGCTTCGCGGTTTCATCGAGCGTGTCGATGAGGAAGAGTCGATAGCCACCCTTGCCGATGACGCCCGCGACGATCGCGCGACGCGAGTCCCACATCCACGCGGCGCCCGCATCAAACTGTCCTTCGATCTTCAGCTCGCGCGCCATGCCGCTGCCGGTCGGCACGATGACGAGCTTCGCGCCCTGATGCACGAGCGCCCACTTGCCGTCGGGCGAGAGCGCATCGCCGACGCCTTCCGCGAGGCGGATCGGCGCGGGCGCGTCGATGCGTCGCAGATACACCGCGCTCTTCGCACCGCCGCCTTCGCGCGTTTCGCTGAAGAGCAGCGATTTCCCATCGGGCGATAAATCGGCGAGCATCGACCAGTCGAGCCACGAGGCATCGCGCTCGGCGCCGAAGTTCGGGAGCACGACTTGCGGAGGTGCTACGGACGTAGCAGGTGTCGCGGCTGGCGCAGCGACGGGCGCCATCGCGCCGCCGGTGCTCCACATTAATGCCGCGCGCCACGTTCCATTCGAGAGCAATGCTTCGCCGCTCGGCGACAAGTCGAAGATGCGAATCGATCCCGTGAGTCGCGTGACCAGTCGCATCACGCCGTCGTTCACGTTCACCGCGTACAACGCGGGTGGCGCGGAGCTCGACGTGCCCGAGACCCAGATTTCTTTTCCATCGGGCGACCACGCCAGTCCCGTTGCGCCTTTCGCCCAGCCGCGCGCAATCGTGACCGGCGCGCCCTGATCGATGATGGCGAGATCGAACTCGCCGCGCGATGGTTCGAGAATCGCGAGTCGTTTGCCATCGGGCGAGACGCGAATGTTCTGCACGTAGTGCGGCGTCTCGTACTTCACGGTGCCGATCGGATATTCGATGCGGGTCTTGTCGCCCTGCTGGCGAAGGATCGCGAGATTCGATCCGTCCGGCGCCCAGTCGGCTTGCAGCACGTCTTCCGCGATCTCGCGCGGCACGCCGCCGGCGAGTGGAACGCGTGCGAGTGTGCCGAGGTTCGTGATGCGATCGCGGCGGAGAAGAATTGCGAGCTCCGCGGTTTTCGAGACGCCGAGGATTTCGCTGTCGGCAATGCCGAGGGATCGCGCCTCCGTTGCCCGTCTGCTCGCGATGAAAACCTCGGGACGATTTCCGTCCCACGCCGCGCTGTAGACGATCGTCTCGCCATCAGGACTGAATCGCGCCGAGCGCACTTCGCCGCGACGGAATGTCAGTCGATGAAATTGCGGTTCGACGACGTCTTCGCTTTCGCGATGCGCGAGCATCCACGCGCCATACGCCGCGCCCGCAACCGAAACGATGTAGAGCAATCCGAGAAGCAGCGGCGAGATACGGCGCTTCGGTTTCGTGAGCGGACGCGCAGTCGTGTGCGGTGGTGTGCGGACGGGTTGTGGTGTTGGTGCCGCGGGCGCCGCGGTGACGTTCGGCGCGCGCACCGCGCCGGGACTCAGCGTGTTCGCGCTCGACATCGCGGTGACGGTCTCGAGGTTGAACGCGAGATCGCGCGCGGATTGATAACGAAGCTCGCGATCTTTTTCGAGACAACGTCGAATCAATCGCTCCAGCGCGGGCGGACAGTTCGGAACGAGATCGGCGAGCTCGGGCGGATCTTCTTTCAGAATCGCGCTCAGTGTTTCGATCGACGAGTTGCGCTTGAACGCGCGCTTGCCGCTGAGCATCTCGAAGAAGATCGCGCCGAGAGAAAAGATGTCGCTGCGATGATCAACGGCTTCGCCGCGCACTTGTTCGGGCGACATGTAGCCGACGGTGCCCATCACCATGCCGGGCTCGGTCGCGGCCATCTCGAATGTCGCGCCATCGGGATCTTTCGAGGTGAGCTTGGCGATGCCGAAGTCGAGGATCTTCAGTCGGCCGTCGCGCGTGAGGAAGACGTTGTCGGGTTTGAGGTCGCGATGAACGATGCCTTTCTCGTGCGCGGCCGCGAGTCCCTGCGCCATCTGCAACGCGGCGTCGACCGCGCGTCGCGGCGATAGCGCTCCGCGCTCGAGTCGAGCGCGCAGCGTTTCGCCTTCGAGCAGCTCGGTGACGAGAAAGGGATTGCCGGTGTCGTCGCGGCCGACGTC
>JBQCJC010000452.1:0-6537 GCA_051953135.1 Thermoanaerobaculia bacterium
GGGCTGAGAGCCCGCCGCTCCACTTAGTTCGTTACCTTCAGCGTCTCCGCGTCGTACACGACACCATTCTTCACGACGTACTTCATCTTCAAACTGTTGTGAATGTCATCCAGTGGATTCGCGGTGAGAAGAATGAAATCCGCGAGCTTGCCGGATTCGATCGAGCCGAGGTCGGGGGCGAAGCCGATCTTGTCGGCGGCGAGAAGCGTTGCGGCGCGAAGCGCCTGATGCGGCGTCATCGCGCCGCCGTTGCCGCCTTCACCCGCCATCGACCACAACTCCCAATGCACGCCGAGTCCCTGCAACTGCCCGTGTGCGCCTAACGAAACATTGCCGCCCGCATTCATCACCGCCGCCGCACCACGCGCGACCGTGGGGAAGTGATACTCACTCGGATCGATCCACGGATGGCGACGCGTGCGCGCATCGAGGAAGAAGTGCGGCACGAAGTGACGCAGCTTCGCATCGTCGTGAGCCTTCGGATACGTCTGCCAGAAATACTGTTCGCCCCACGGCCCGCCGTACGAGACGAGCAGCGTCGGCGTGTAGAACGTCGTCGATGCGGCGACGAGCTTCACGACGTCATCGTGCAACTCGACCGGCAACGAATGCTCGAACGCGGTGAAGCCATCGAGCGTCATCGTGAGATCCGTGTTCAACTCGCCGGCGCCTTCCGCCGTCAGCAGCATCTTCTCTTCACGCGCCGCCTCGGCGAACCACAAACGCTGCGCACGCCGCGGCTGCTGATACACCTTGATCATGCGCGCGCCGTACGCCTTCATGCGCCGCACCTGTCGCCGCGCATCATCGAGATCATTCACTTCCGCGAAGACATCGGCCTGCTGCCCGCCATACAGCACATCGCCTGACGAATAAATCCGCGGCCCGATCATCAGGCCCGCTTCGACCATCTCGGCTTGCGAGAACACATCGAGCGATGGCGCGGACGGGTCGTACGTCGTCGTCACGCCGTATGCGAGATTCGTCGCGTACTCCCACTTCGTCTCCGGAAAAATCTCGAGACTCGAGTAATGCAGATGCGCGTGCGTATCGATGAGTCCCGGGATGATGGTCATCCCGTTGCCGTCGATCTCCTTCGTGCCCGCGGGCACATTCGCATTCGCACCGACGCTCATGATGCGATTGTTCGTCACGACGACGTCCGCGCGCTCGAGCACTTCGTCGCCTTTCATCGTGATCACGCGCGCGTTGCGCACGACGAACGAACCGCTCG
Source organism: Thermoanaerobaculia bacterium (assembly GCA_051953135.1). Lineage (GTDB taxonomy): Bacteria > Acidobacteriota > Thermoanaerobaculia > Gp7-AA8 > Gp7-AA8 > QHVT01. The sequence goes on from JBQCJC010000452.1 coordinate 1,235, forward strand.
GCGTCGCGCGTGGCATCGTCAACGCGATTGCAATCGACTCGGACTTCGGAACCTTCAGCTTCGGTTCGTCTTCCGTCTTCTTCGCATTCGGATCTTCTTTCTTCTCCGCTGCGATGCGCTGGTCTTCGACGAACTTGATCGCGCTCGCGATCGGCAATCGCTGGAACGAACCGCCGCTCGTCCACGTGATCGTCTTGCCGCCATCGGCCCAGTCGACGTAACCGCCGGCGTTTTCGGACAAGCGCCACGTCGGCACCGATCCCTCTTTCAATCCCACCTCGGGCGGATCTTTCATCACGAGATTCGGCAGCGCCGCGACGTACACGTTGTCGCGCGACGTGAACGCGACCCACTGCTCGTCCGGTGACGGAACGAGATCGCCGATCGTCGGAAATTTCAGCAGCGACTTCTTGTCCGTCCCATCGAGACGGATGGAGATCAATTCATTTTTCGGCGCTTCGCCCGGTTTCGGCGCGGGCGTGAACTGTCGATAGAAAACGCGCGTGCCGTCGCGGTTGAACCAGGCCTGTGGGTGAAAGCGAAACGTGTCGGCGATCGTGACGCTGGTGATGAACTGCGCGTCGCCGCCGCTCGACGGAAGCCAGCGAATGTCGAAGAGTTGTTCTTCCTCGGGCTGACGACCGCGGAACTCGAGTCCCGATCCGCGGATCACGACGAGCTTCGATCCGTCCGCGGACCATTCGGGATTCGCGTAGTGACCGGCGATCGACGTCAATCGCTGCGGCGTCTCGCCGAGTCGCGTCTTCCACACATGACCGCCATCGACGTCGCTCCACGTCACGTACGCGATCCACTGGCCATCCTGCGATACCGCGGGCGCGTACTCGCGCTTCGGCAAACTCGCATCGTCCGGCGTGATGCGTATCGGCGATCCGTCTGCTTTGCCGTTCGCGAGTTTCTGCATCCACACGCGGCCGAATGCGTCGAACACGATCGCGCTGCCGTCCGGCGTCTGCGATGCGCTGCGCAGAATGCGCGCTTTCACCGCACCGCTTTCGACGCGCTCCTGCCACGCGACGCGCGGCGCGAGGTATTGCTCGACATCCGCGGTGAATGCGATCACGCTCGTTTGCTTCGATGCGAGATCGAGCTTCGTGATGCGGCCGTGATTGCCGAAGTAGATCGCGTCGCGCGTGACCGCGTAGCCCGGCCACGGGTCCATCTGCGCGAAGCCTTCCTGCTCATCGCGCGTGACGTTGTTGACGAGCACCGATTCCGCACCGCCGCGCAGATCGCGTCGCACGAGCACGGAGCCTTCATCGCGTCGGCTCACGAAGTACATCGTGTTGCCACTCGCATCGACCATCGGCCGCACCGCGCCGCCGTAGCCGCTCGTGAGTTGCGTCGTATCGCCGGTCTCGCGGTCGTATCGATAGATTTGCCACAAGCCGCCCGTAAGATCGGGCGTGTAACTGAACCCGCTCTTGCGACCCGAGAAATATAAGTACCGTCCGTCTGGCGAAAACGTCGCGCCGGACGCGTTGTTCATTTCATCGGATGAGGTGAGCTTCACGCCCGAGCCGCCCTGCACGTGATAAAGCCACAACTCGACTGGCGGAATCCCGCCGCGCTTGCCCGTTTCCTTGCGCGCGACGAGGTAGTTGCCGTCCGGCGACCATACCGCGGAGCGTACGTATTCATCCTTCTCGCTCGTCAACGCGCGCGGCGCTTTGCCGTCGGCCGGCATGAGCCACACGTTGTCGATACCGCTGCGATCCGATGTGAACGCGATCGTTTTTCCATCTGGCGAAAATCGCGGATGCCAGTCATACGCGGGACCGCGCGTGATCGCCTTCGCTTTTCCGCCGCTGATTGGAACCGTGTAGATATCGCCGAGGAGATCGAAGGCGATGGTCTGGCCATCGGGGGAGATATCGAGTGACATCCATGTCGACTCACTCACCGTGAAATTGATCTTGCGCGCGTCTGCGCGCGGCTTATCGATTTCGGCGGCGGGATCGAATTTCTTCGGCTCTTCTTTTTTCTTTGCGGCGAAAACGGGAACGACGAGGAGCAGAGCGAATAGAACGGCGATTCGTTTCAAGCGGCCTCCAGACGCGCTAGTGTAGTGGCCACTCTGATGAAGCGCCTGTTTCTCTTCCTCATCATTTCCGTTTCCGCGCACGCGGAATGGCGCGTCGTGCGAACGGGTGTCGAGTATCAGCGCATCGTGCAAGGTTCCGTCGACGCGCATGTCGTTCGCGTTGATTTACGCAATGCGAACCTGCGCGTCATTGCGACGGATGCAAACGATCGTGGCCGCACCGTCAGTGACTTTGCGAAACGCAATCATGCGATCGTCGCGATCAACGGCGATTTCTTCACCTCGCGCATGGAAACGATCGGCCTCGCGATGGGTGCGTGCGGCACGTGGTCGAAACCGAAGAAATCGCGCACCGAGCCGGTGATTGCGATCGGCAAACGACGCGTGGAAATCGACACCATGACGAAGCCGCGCAACTGGATGACTGGTGCGATCGCGGGATGGCCGCTGCTCGTCGATGACTGTGCGGTGCGCTCGCCATTGCCCGGCAGCGATGCGTTCACGCGCAGGGCGCTTGCGCGCACGGCCGTGGGGCTGACATCGAAGAACGAATTGCTGCTCGTCACGACGCGCGCGGCGACGCTTCCGGATCTCGCGCAATTCCTTCACGGCCTCGGCGCATGCACCGCGATCAATCTCGATGGCGGCAGCTCGACGGCCATGTGGCTCGATGGCGCGCTGCTGCCTGGCTCCGCGAACGGACGCGTCGCGAATCATCTCGCGATCATCGACGCGAGCGATTACAGTGGCTGCCCGTCAAACGCGGGGAAAACGGGGAACGCGAAACCATGAAGATTCTGGTCACCGGCGGCGCGGGATTCATCGCGTCGCACATCGTCGATGCGTATGTCGAGCGTGGTCACGACGTCACGGTTCTCGATGATCTCAGCAGCGGCCTGCGCGAGAACGTAAATCCGAAAGCGGAGTTGATCGTCGCCGACTTGCGCGACGCGAAAACCGTCGAGACGTTACGCGGCCGCGGATTCGATCTCGTCAATCATCACGCCGCGCAAATCGACGTGCGCGTTTCCGTTGCGAATCCTGCCGCGGATGCCGAATTGAACATCGTCGCGGCGTTGCGGCTCTTTCAGACGATGATCGAAGACGGCGTGAAGAAAATCATCTTTGCGTCGAGCGGCGGCGCGGCGTATGGTGAGCCGCAATACGCGCCGCAGGATGAACAACATCCCGTTGCGCCGATCTCGCCTTACGGCTGCGCGAAACTCGCGATCGATCAATATCTTTACTTTTTCCGCACGATCTACGGCATTCGCGGCATCTCGCTGCGCTATGGAAACGTTTATGGTCCGCGCCAGCGCAAAGACGGCGAGGCCGGCGTCATCGCGATTTTCGCCGGCGCTTTGTTAGACGGACAGACCGTGCACATCAACGGCACGGGCGAACAGACGCGCGACTATGTTTTTGTCGAAGACGTCATGCGCGCAAACATGGCCGCGTCGGAGAATGACGTCGACGGGATCTTCAATGTTGGCACCGGCATCGAGACTTCGGTCAATGAGCTGTATCGCACATTGACGGCGGTGTTAGGCCTGGATCGCGAGCCGGACTATGCCCCGGCGAAAACCGGAGAGCAGATGCGCTCAGTGCTCGACGGCTCGAAATTACGCAAGCTCGGCAATTTGCCGGAGCCGGTCGATCTGCACGAAGGATTACGGCGCACGGTCGAGTGGATGCGGTCGCGATAATTGCGTAAGCATTCCTCGCGCAATTGCATCCCACGAGAAATGCGTTCGGGCATCGGTGCGTAATCGATCGCCCACGTTGCGCGCGAATGATTCGTTTTCGAGCACGCGCACGATCGCGTCGCTCAGTGCGCTGCTGTTTTCCGGCGGAACGAGTAATCCCGACACGCCATCTTCAATGATGTCCGTCATCGCACCGACCGATGTCGCCACAGTGGGAACGCCGTACGTTTGCGCGATATGCGGCGCGCCGCCGTGCGTCACTTCGCGATAAGGAAACACGATCACGCTCGCGAGTTGCATCCAGGCGACGACGTGCTCGCCGGGGATGTATTCCGGCACCCACACCACCGCATGCTGCAATGAATCGGATAAGGCCATGTGCGATTCGAGAGGGAAGCCGCGCGTTGGATGTCCTGCAATCACCAGGCGCGCGCCGGTGCGTTCATATACCGCGGGAAATGCGCGCAATAAAACATCGACACCTTTGTATCCGGCGAGACTGCCGAAGAAGAGGACGACCTTCTCATTTGCATCAATGCCGAGTTGCTTGCGCAATGACGCGGCCGTAAACGTCGGATCGGCAAGCTCGGAGAAGATCTCTTCGTTGCCGTGCACAATGACGTCAATTTTCGATTCCGGTACATAAGGCAGCGCCGCGCGATTGCGCTCGTAATGCACGAAGACGCGATCGAATAATCCGACCATGCGCCTCATCACAAACCGATCCTCGGGAATGCGATGCACAATCAGGGCTAGCACGCGCGTCCGATTTCTCAATTGCACGAGCGGCCAGTAATCGGCCGTCGAGCGCAGGTCATTGACGATCACGACGTCGGGCTTCAGCGCTTCGATCCGGCGCAGAATCCGGCGCCATTCGCGATAACGGCGCCAGCGAAATCCTACGCGCGTCGGACGCATTGCGCGCACGGACTGTTCGATGTGAAACGGCGCACAGAGCATGGCCAGTTCGTAATCGTCGCGTGTGATCAGCGTGACGTCAGCGCCCGCGTGCGAGAGCCCGCGGCTAAGCTGAAAGGCATAGTGCGCCATCCCGCCCTGCCCGGCGAGCTCGATCACGACGATTCTCACGATGGCGTGATCTTAAACGAGATTCGTTAGACGCCCGGACGATCTTGACGAGCTCGTTGCCGCGCTACCGTAACTGTGCGATGTTGGCATCATTGCCGCTGCGAAGGAGTCGTATGGATCCCACTTCGAATCGCAACGATCGGATGATTCGCGACCAGATCGTGGCGCGCGGCGTGCGCGATCCGCGCGTGCTCGAGGCCTTACGCTCGACGCCGCGAGAACTGTTCGTGCCCGCGACTTTGCAAACAGCCGCGTATGACGATTCTCCGCTGCCGCTGGAGCACGCTCAGACGATCTCGCAACCGTTCATCGTCGCGCTGATGACTGATCTGCTGCGGGTCGAGCGCGACTGCGTGGTGCTCGAGATCGGCACCGGATTCGGCTACCAGGCCGCGGTGCTCGGACAGCTCGCCGATCAAGTCTACAGTGTGGAGATCATCGAG
>JBQCJC010000453.1:0-2601 GCA_051953135.1 Thermoanaerobaculia bacterium
GCGCGCGAGATCGGTGCGCGTCACGATGCCTTTTGTTTCTTTCGACAGCTTGCTGTGCAACGAGAGGACGTCGGCGTTCGAGAAGAATTCTTCACGCGACGTGGCGACCGCGAAGCCGTCGCTCGTCGCGCGCGCGATCGATCCTTCACGGCCGAAAATCACGACGCGCATTCCGAACGCGCGGCCGTAATTCGCGACCAGTGCGCCGATTTTTCCGTAGCCGTAAATGCCGAGCACACGATTGCGCAGAACGCGGCCGAGAGTTGTCGATTGCCAGCGACCGTGGCGCAGTCCTGCGACTTCATCGGGGATGTGCCGCATCGCACTCAGGATCAGCGCCCACGTCAATTCCGCGGGCGCAATCGGCGAGCCGGTTCCGGTCGTGATCTTGATTCCGCGTCGCGCGCACGAATCGGTATCGATGTGCGTCGTGCCGCGGCCGGTTTGCGCGATGACTTTTAGTTTTGGCAGGCGTTCGAGCAGCGCATCGGTGATTTGCGTGCGCTCTCGAATCAGGACCAATGCATCGGCGTCTTTGAATCGCTCTGCCAGCGCGTCGAGGTCTTTGACCGTGTCGTTGTAAATCGTGACGTCGTGGCCGTCGAGTTTGCGAAATGCCTCGAGGTGACGCACGACGTCCTGGTAATCGTCGGGGATGACGATCTTCATCGTTCGTACTCCGGCCGCCAGTCGTAAAGGCGCAAGGAACAAACGTCTTCGAACCCAATCGCTTTGTAGACGCCGTAGCCCATTTCGGAGGATTGCAGGACGGATTTCGTCGCGCCGCGATCGCGTCCTTCTTTCATTGCCGCGAGCGTGACCGCGCGGCCGATGCCGCGTCCGCGTGCTTTGCTGATGGTACCGACGCAATAAATGCCGGCGAGGTCATTCGCGAGCAGCAGCGAGGACATGGTGACGGGCTGATTGTCGATGAATCCGACGTAATGCGCCCAATCGCGATCGAAGCCGAAATAGCCGTAGACGTCGCGCCAGCTCGCGGCTTGCTCGACGGGGATGCTGAACGTTTCGATGAAGACGTCGATCCAGGCGTCGAATTCTCTCGCGTTGTCGATGCGGCGAATGTCGAAGCGGTCGATGCCGTCGAACGAGACGTTCGCGTAATCCGCGACCATGCCGTTCGCGTCGTAGGTGTGGTGAAATCCGCGCGCGATGAGTTGCGCTTCGAGGTCGTGCGGTTGTGTCGAAGGGGTGAGCCACCAGCGAAATGGTGTTTGCCGCTTGCGAAATCGTTCTGTCATGCGATCGATGTCGCTGGCGTCGCTGAGGTTCGTGGTGGCGATGCCGTTGAAGAACGGGACGGGAATGCCACTGAGCACGCCGAAGGCGGCGGGTTCGTTGATGACGTGTGCTTGCGGGTAAGCGGCGAACGAAGCGAAGCAGTCGCTCAGGATTCGTTCGGCGTCGCGAATCAGATCACTCACGACGCGGAACGATAGCACCGGCCGGCACGGCCGGCAGCGCTGGTTGCTTCGCTGAGGCACGTACGGCTACTTCGTCGGTACGGCCGTCGCGGATGGGACGGGGAGCGCCGGCGCCTTCGCCGGCTGGACCGGCGACGCCTCGTCGCCGACGCGGGTGTGGCGCCCCCGATCCAGCCGACGCTGGCGTCGGCGCTCCGCCTAATCAAATGTCCTTCAGAATCTCCGCGCGTTTCTTGTCGTACTCCTCTTTCGTGATCAAACCCTTCTTGAGCAGATCATCGAGCTTGCGCAGTCGCTCTTCGACCGATTCCGTCGATGCGGCGGTGCTGCCGGACGCTTTTCCGGAGTTCCACGCTTCCTGCAGTCGGGAATCGGACAAGGTATCGGCGAGAGCTTCTTTCAACGAGTCACTGAGGACTTCGTTGCAGTTCTCGACGCTGCGGGCGCGGCCATAACGATGCGCGCTGCCGGTGGTGGCGCCTTCCATGAGTTTGCGGCCACTCTTGTCGCTCAACACATAACCGACCTGCACCTCGGCCGCATAAACCGAGCCGACGGCTTTATTGCTTTCGTCGACGGAGTAACGCGTTAGGCGCAACGTGAGAATGCGATCGGCGTTGTCGTCGAGCTTCACGCCCCAGTTGTCCGCGACCTGCTTCGTGGTGCCTTGCACGAATTCGAGCACGCTCGTCGCCGATTTGATCGAGAAGGCCGCATCGTCGTCATTCGTGCCCTGGCCGATGACCGCAAGATCGCCGCCACGCGCGTCTTCGAATTTGAGCGCAATCGGTTTCTCGGTGACGCTCGGCGTGAGGTCGGGCGCGTTCGATTGCACGCCTTCCTGCGGCGAGAATTTCAGATCGACGATCAGGTCTTTGCGCGTGTCTCGCGCGAAGAGCGGGAGTGTTAGAGCGAGTGCAACGAAGATGCGACGCATACGTGATGCGTATTGTGAACCAGGCGCGTCTACGAATGCACGCCCGGCGCCTCGCGTCCCGTCTTATCGACGTACTCCACATACGACCCGCCATACTTCAGCGGCTCGGGATGCTCATCGCTCGATAACTCCAGCACGCGATTCGCGAGTCCGCGCAGGAAGGTACGATCGTGGGAAACGAAGAGCATCGTTCCCTCGAACTCATTGAGCGCTTCGACGAGC
>JBQCJC010000454.1:0-4237 GCA_051953135.1 Thermoanaerobaculia bacterium
CGGCGATGCGCATAAGAAGCTCGATGCGTTCGCCGGAACGTGGGACGCGAGCATCAGCATGTGGATGGCGCCGGGCATGGAGCCGATGAAGAGCACCGGCGTCTCCACGAACACGTGGATCATGGGGAACCGCTATCTCCAGCAAAGCTTCAAAGGCGAGTTTTCGGGCGCGCCGTTCGAAGGCATCGGCTACACGGGCTACGACAACGTGAAGAAGCAGTACTGGGGCACGTGGATGGATTCGATGTCGACGGCGTCGATGAACTCAACGGGCTCGGTCGCCGCGGACGGCAAGTCGTGGAACTTCAACGCGACGATGGCCGATCCGATGACCGGCAAAGATTCGACGGCGCAGGAGAAACTCACGATCGTCGACGCGGACCATCACGTCATGGAGATGTGGGGAGCGGGTCCGGACGGAAAGAACTACAAGATGATGGAGATCGCCTACTCGCGAAAGAAGTAAGCGCGTAAGGCGGGAATCTCACCCTCTCCCTCAGAAACTGGGGGAGAGGGCGTACATCACGGTAGGCTTAGACGATGCTGACGTTCTGCGCCTGAAGCCCTTTCGGGCCCTGAGCGACGTCGAACTCGACCTGCGCACCTTCCTGCAGGGAGCGGAAGCCACGGCTGTTGATGGCGCTGAAGTGGACGAACACGTCCTCTCCACCATCGGTCGTGATGAAACCGAAGCCTTTGGCATCATTGAACCACTTGACCGTTCCGGTCTGACGCATGGGAGGGATCTCCTTTCCTCGATCTATGCTGCTCTGACGGAGATCCACACTGCGGCAAATCCCATCTGAAGCGTGAAGCCCAACAAGTGAGCCCCACGCTCCATTTCCAGTTCGACGAATCGTTTCGATTACATCGCCAGTTTGATGACGGCAAAGGTGGCGCCCTGAGGGTCGGCGAGCACCGCGAAACGGCCGACTTTCGGAATGTCCATCGGCGGAACGAGGGTGTGGGCGCCGAGGGATTGGGCGCTGGCGACCGAGGCATCGCAGTCCGCGACGGCAAAATACGGAAGCCAGTACGGCGGCACTTCCGCCGGCGCCTGCGATTGCATCATGCCGCCGACGGCATGCTCGCCGAGATGCCACTCGGTGTACTCGGGACTCTCCTTCATGCGCCAGCCGAAGAGCGCGGGATAAAACTTCTTCGAGGCGTCGAGGTCGCGCGCGGAGAGCTCGTTCCAGCAAAGGCTGTTCACTTCATCGCGCACTTTGATGCCGGGATTTTTGATCGCCTGCCAGATGGCGAAGTACGCGCCCTGCGGATCGCCGATGACGGCCATGCGTCCGTGGTCATCGACATCGAACGGTCCCATGACGACGTTGCCGCCGAGAGATTTCGCTTTCTCGGTCGATTGATCCGCATTGGCGACGGCGACGTACGACAGCCAGTTCGGCGGCATGCCTTGCTGCTGCGCGCCCATCTGATACATCGCGGCGCAATCGCGACCGTCTTTCTGGAAGATGTAGTAGATGCCCATCTCCCCCATATCGTTCTCATTGACGGTCCAGCGGAAGAGGCTCTTGTAGAACTCGCGAGCGGCGTGCGCATCGGTGGTCGCCAGCTCGATCCAGCAGAACGAGCCTGGTGCGTGGGAGTCGACGATCGGCATCCGGATCCTCCTTTTGTTAGGCGGAGGATTGTACGCCCGCGAAACCTGATGCGCGTCGCACTCGTACGTCAGGATGTTGTGAGGGATACGGTCGTTTTACTGCACGGTCTGGCGCGCACGCCGCTGTCGCTGCTCGCGCTTTCGCTGTCTGCACGTTCGCGCGGATATCGCGTCATCAAATGGCATTAACGATCGTTTCGCATGACGGCCGCTGAAGCAGCGGATGCGTTCGCGCGTGAGGTGGCACCTCGCCTGCCGTCCGCGCCGCGCGTGCATTTCGTGACGCATTCATTAGGCGGAATCGTGGTGCGTCACTTCCTCGCAACGTATGGGCTCCCAAATGTCGGGCGCGTGGTGATGCTCGCGCCGCCGAACGGTGGGAGCGTGGTGGCGGATGTGCTGCAGCGTTCGTGCGCGCTGAAGACGCTGGTGACGCCGCTGCGCGAGTTAGGCACGACCTCGCCCTCTCCCCACCCACCCGCCAACTTCGACCTCGGCATCATCGCCGGCGCGCAGAGTCACATCCCGCTGTTCGATCGCTGGATGCAGCACGTGCCGAATGACGGCGTGGTGGCGGTGGATCGAACGCGCGTCGAAGGGATGCGCGATTTTCTCGTGCTGCAGCGCAATCACACGACATTGCCGTGGGCGCCGGATGCGATCCGCGCGGCGTTCACGTTTCTCGAGCACGGCCGCTTCGCTGCTTGAAATACCCGAACACGTCGATCACGAGGTGCAGATCCGATTCGGAGTTGCAGATGTTGATCGCGACGGCGGTGTACGCAAACAAAAAAGGCGGGCCGTGCAGCCCGCCGTTTATCGCCCGATTTTCGTGAGCTCGCGCGACGCCGCTTTGACGAGCGCGTTGCTGCGCTCGATGCCGTGTCGTTTGTCGAGCATCGTCTGGCGAATGAAATCGAGCAAGCGATCGAACTCCATGCTTGCGTCGTTCATCATCCGTGCGAGTTGCAGCACGACTTCGACACCGGCCAGGTTCACGCCGAGATCGCGCGTAAGGCAGAGAATCATCTCCAGCTTGCGAATCTCGTCTTCGCCGTAGAGACGCGTGTTCCCGGCCGTGCGCGTCGGCTTGATCAGCCCCTCGCGCTCGTACAGGCGGAGCGTTTGCGGATGGATGTTGTATCGCTCCGAGATGATCGAGATCATCACGAATCCGTCTGCTCTACGTTTACCCATGATCTGAATCCGAAAACTGCCGCGCGTCTCACGATCGAGACGCGCGGCAACACTGTGGCTTACTTATTCTCGTCGACGACTTCCGCTTCGATCACATCATCTTTGCTGCCGCCGCCCGAAGGCGCGCCTTCGGCACCAGCACCACCACCCTGCGCGCCGGTCTGCTGATACATGACCTCCGCGAGTTTGTGCGACGCTTTCTGCAGGTTGTCGTACGCCTTCTTCAGTTCGTCCGCGCCACCCTGCTCCATCGCCTTGCGAGCTTCGCCGATCGCACTCTCGAGCGACTGCACATCACCGCCCGAAAGCTTCTCGCGATTCTCGCTCAGCATCTTCTCGACGTTGTACACGAGCGTGTCGAGCTGATTCTTCGCTTCCACTTCCTCGCGGCGGCGCTTGTCTTCATCGGCATGCGCTTCCGCATCCTTCACGAGTTTCTCGACATCGTCCTTCGACAGACCCGAGGAGCTCGTGATCGTGATCTTCTGCTCCTTGCCGGTGCCGAGATCCTTCGCCGAGACGTGCATGATGCCGTTCGCGTCGATGTCGAATCCGACTTCGATCTGCGGCACGCCGCGCGGCGCAGGCGGAATGCCCGCGAGGTGGAACGCGCCTAACAGCTTGTTCGCCGAAGCCATCTCGCGCTCGCCCTGGTAAACCTTGATCTCGACCGAGGTCTGGTTGTCGGCGGCGGTGGAGAACGTTTCGGACTTGCGCGTCGGGATCGTGGTGTTGCGCTCGATGAGTTTCGTCATCACGCCGCCGAGCGTCTCGATGCCGAGCGAGAGCGGAGTGACGTCGAGCAGAAGCACGTCTTTGACGTCGCCGCCAAGCACGCCGCCCTGCACTGCCGCGCCGACCGCGACGACTTCGTCGGGATTCACACCTTTGTGCGGAGCCTTGCCGACGAAAGCCTTCACGGCCTGCTGCACCATCGGAATGCGCGTCGAACCACCGACGAGCACGACTTCATCGATCTTCGTCGGATCGAGTCCCGCGTCCGCGAGCGCCTGCTTCACCGGTCCCATCGTGCGCTGCACGATGTCGCCGATGAGCTGCTCGAACTTCGCACGCGTGAGCGAGAGGTTGAGGTGCTTCGGTCCCGACGCATCGGCCGTGATGAACGGCAGGTTGACGTCGGTGGACATGGTCGACGAAAGCTCGATCTTCGCTTTCTCAGCCGCTTCCTTGAGGCGCTGCAGAGCCATCTTGTCTTTCGACAGATCGATGCCCTGATCTTTCTTGAACTCGTCGATGATCCAGTCGATGAGGCGCTGGTCGATGTTGTCGCCGCCGAGGTGCGTGTCGCCATTGGTAGCCTTCACTTCGATCACACCCTCGCCCACTTCGAGAATCGAAATATCGAAGGTGCCGCCGCCGAAATCGTACACGGCGATGGTCTCGTCCTTGCCT
>JBQCJC010000455.1:0-8843 GCA_051953135.1 Thermoanaerobaculia bacterium
AATGTCGCGTTCTCGTAATGCCCCGGATCGTTATTGACCGTCGACACATTCGCCTGGAACTTGCCCGCAAAGTGCAGGCGCAGCGGACTCAGATAGCTCATATCGGACCCGTTTCCACGCAGAGATTTAATGAGGGATGGAGGGATTGTACGCCGATCCGCAGGAAAATCGGCGCGCGACCGATTTACGAATATGGGAAGCGCCGCCTTCGGCGCTTCCCTCTTACCGAAAATAAGCACGATCGAGAGCGCGATACTGCACCGCCTCCGCGACGTGCGAGGAATCGATGCGCTCGACGTTCACGAGATCCGCGATCGTGCGCGCGACTTTCAGAATCCGGTCGTGTGCGCGTGCGGAGAGCCCGAGGCGATCGATGGCTTTGATCAGCAACTGTCGTGACGCGGGATCGAGCTCGCACCAGCGCCGCAGATCACGCGAGCCCATTTCCGCGTTGCTATGAATCGCCGTACGACGAAAGCGCTCGCGCTGAATCTGCCGCGCTGCTTCGACGCGCATGCGAATCGACTCCGACGATTCGCATGGCTCCACGCCCGCGATCTCCTCCGTCGTCAACGCTGCAACTTCCACTTGCAGATCGATGCGATCGAGCAGCGGTCCCGAGATCTTCGCGAGATACGCCGCGATCTGGCGTTCGCTGCATGTGCACTCGCGTCGCGAATCGTTGTAGAAGCCACACGGACACGGATTCAACGCGGCGGCGAGCGTGAATCGCGCCGGATACGTCAGCGTTCGCGCCGCGCGTGCGATCGTCACGATGCCGTCTTCCATCGGCTGGCGCATCACCTCGAGCGTTTCGCGACGAAACTCGGGCAGCTCATCGAGAAACAACACGCCGTGATGCGCGAGACTCACCTCGCCTGGACGAATCTGCGAGCCGCCGCCAGTCATGCCCGCGGTGGAGATCGTGTGATGCGGCGCGCGAAATGGGCGATGCGTGAGCAGGCCGCTGCCGGTGGGCAACACGCCTGCGATCGAGTGAATCTTCGTCGTCACGATCGCGTCGTCGAGCGTCGGTCGCGGAAGAATCGATGCGAGCCGCTTCGCGAGCATCGTCTTCCCCGAGCCCGGTGGTCCGATCATCATCACGTTGTGCCCGCCCGCGGCCGCGACTTCGAGGGCGCGCTTCGCTTGCAACTGTCCACGCACTTCCGCAAAGTCGGCGCTTTCGTGTACGCGCTCGTGCGTCGGCATCGAGACACTCGGCTCGATCGTTTGCCTGCCGGTGAGATGTGCGAGCAGCGCGAGCAGATGCGGCACGCCGATGACGCGCATCTTTCGCACGGCCGCGGCTTCATTCGCATTCGCGAGCGGCACGATGAGCTCCTCCACTTCGGCGTCACTCGCGAGCGCGGCAGAAACGGACAACGTTCCGCGCACGGGTGTGAGCGTGCCGTCGAGCGAGAGCTCGCCGACGAACACGCGTCCGGCGACATGCTCGGGCTTCAGAATCTCGAGCGCCTGCAGGATGCCGATGGCGATCGGCAGATCGAACGCGGAGCCTTCCTTGCGCACGTCGGCGGGCGAAAGGTTCACGGTGATGAATCGCTGCGAGTAGAGCTGGCCGCTGTTCGCGAGCGCGGAGCGAACGCGCGAATACGCTTCGCGCACGGCGGGGTCGGGTAATCCGACCATGGTGAATCCCGGCTGCTGCGCGGGTCTGGCGTCGACTTCCACGACGATGCGAATGGCATCGATGCCACACGTCGCGGCTCCCCATGTTTTCGAAAGCATGGCTTGCGGCGACCCAGCAGAAGTCCCGTCGCCCGTGAGTATCCCTCGGCGAATCCACCGTCGCAAGCACGCCCCACTTGACGAATCGCCACTCATGTAACATATTAAGTTACATGAAACGCGACAGCCGGCTCTCCGGCACGCTTCACATCCTTTTGCACATGGCCGCCGAGCGGCACCCGCTGACGTCCGAGGTGCTGGCGCAGTCGCTGGAGACAAACCCGGTTGTTGTGCGGCGCCTGATCGCCGGTCTTCGTGCACACGGATACGTACGATCCGAAAAAGGGCACGGAGGCGGATGGACGCTCGCGTGCGAGCCGTCGGCAGTGACGCTGCGAGACATTTACGCTGCTCTCGACTCGCCTCGCCTTTTCGCCATCGGAGATCTCAGCGGCGTGCCGGGTTGCGTCGTCGAGCAGGCAGTGAACGCGGAGCTCGCGCAGGCGTTCGAGGAAGCAGGCGCGCTGCTACTGCGCCGCCTCGGCGAGATCACGCTCGCGGATCTGCATGCGGATGTGCAACGCCGCCGAGCACTGCGCAAAAACAAAAAGAAATCGGAGTCTGATCATGAAGTTTGACGAGGAATTTGATGTCGTCATCATCGGCGGAAGCTTCGCCGGACTTTCTTCCGCGTTGTATCTCGGCCGCGCACGGCGATCCGAGTGCGTCGTCGACGCGGCGAAACCACGCAATCGATTCGCTCAACATTCGCACGGAGTTTTCGGCCACGACGGAAGCAGTCCCGCGGAAATGCTGACGGACGCTCGCGCGCAGGCGCTGGCGTATCCGACCGTTCGACTCGTGCAAGGTGAAGCGCTGCACGCGCACGCCGACGAGACTGGCTTCACCACGACTCTCGCCTCGGGCGATGTTCTGCATTCGAAACGCGTGATCCTCGCACACGGCATCACCGACGAGCTTCCGTCCATCCCGGGGCTTGCGGAGCGATGGGGAAAATCGGTGCTGCATTGTCCTTACTGCCACGGATACGAATTCAGCGGCGATCGTCTCGGCGTGCTCTATCTCTCGCCGATGTCGTTGCATCAGGCGACGCTCATCTCCGCGTGGGGACCGACGACGTTGTTCCTCAACGGCCACGAGGCGCCAACGCACGACGAGTTATTCCTCGGTCTGACGCAACGCGGTGTCGCGATCGAGACCGGTCGTGTTCGCGCACTTCATGGCGATGGTGTTGAGCTCTCCGCTGTCGAGATCGAAGACGGCCGTCGTGTGAGTCTCGATGCGCTTTACATCGGCCCGCGCAATCATCTGAACAGCGGCATCGCCGGGCAACTCGGCTGCGAGTTGGAGGAAGGTCCCATCGGCACACGCATTCGCGTGAACGCCGAGCAGGAAACCAGCGTGCGCGGTGTGTACGCCGCGGGCGACATCACGCGCTTCGCGCATAACGCAACCTATGCGATCGCCGATGGCGTCATGGCTGCGACGTCGATCCATCGCTCGTTCGTGTTCGAGAAAGCATCGTGACGAGTCACGGACATTTCGATGCGGATCACGCGCGCGAGTACGAGCGGAAGAGTCGTCTCTCGCTTGCGGGATACGACGCCTTTCACGAGCTCACCGCGTGCGTGCTCAAAGCTGCTTTGCAGCACGTCAACAACGCGCGCGTGCTCGTCGTGGGAGCCGGCACCGGCAAAGAAATCGTGACCGCGACACAGATCGCGCCGAACTGGAGCTTCGTTGCCGTCGATCCATCCGCGCCGATGCTGGACGTCGCGAGAACCAACATCGCGCTTGCGGGCATCGCCGATCGCGTTGCGCTGCACGTCGGCACTGTCGACGATCTCCGCAACGACGATCGATTCGATGCAGCGACGCTCATCGGCGTGCTGCACCACGTGACCGGCGACGATGCGAAGCTCGCGGCGTTGCGAGGAATCGCCGATCGTTTGCACGATCGCGCGCCACTCGTGCTCGCGAGCCATCACGGACGATATGCAGAGCAGCCGTTGCTACTCGAAGCGATGGCCGAGCGCCTGCGTCTCAACGGGATGACGCACGAGCAGATCGCGCGCATGCGTCAAAAACTTCACGACGAAACCGATGCACCCGCATCGGAAGACGCGATCATCGAGTTGCTCGACGCCGCCGGATTCAGCAGACCGCTTCGCTACTTCACCAGTCTCTTCTGGGGTGCGTGGATCGCGCACAAGTTGTAGTCGTCATTGCGAAACGGCAAGCGGATGGCATAGAAGACTTCGCGCGAAGGAGAAACATCGAAATGCGTATTGCCGTGCCGCACAACAGCTCGAAGGACGTCGCTCGCAAGCGGGTCGAGCAGAAAATCGATCAGCTACTCGCGCAATTCGGCGGGCATGCCGAAGAGATGAAGCACGAGTGGACGGGCGACACGCTGCGGTTCAAAGGACGCGCGCGCGGCTTCAACGTCGACGGCACGGTCGAGATCACGGATGCCTCGGTGATCATCGACGCGAAGCTGCCGTTCATCGCGATGCCGTTCGAAGGAAAGATTCGCCAGACCGTGGAGCGCGAGGCGGAGCAGATGTTCAGAATGGCCTGAAAATTCGAAGGCCGGGCTTTTTGGCCCGGCCTCGTTGCTTTCGGTCGTCACTGCACGTGCAGGATTTTCTTCAGCGCGTCTTCGTTGGGATCGACGAACAACTGCCCATCAACTTCGATCGCCGGGTCGGATCCGAGGTGATGAGTGTGCTTGTACTGCTCGGGGCCAACCATCTCGTGGACGACGCGGAACTGCCGGAGAAAGCCTGCAATCAGGCTGGTCTTGTGCTTCTGACTCCCGGGGAAGAACCTAACGGTCATCGCTTCCCCCTCCCTTCACGGAACTATTTACTTTTTGCGAGTTGGCAAACCTTAGGCCTACTTCGCACCGAAGTCAAATAACGCTTTAGTGAAGTTCAGGTGGATAAAAGTAAACGGAAGCTATTTCGTCCGCGACACGTTCGCCGTCATGAACATGTTGCTCGAAATGACCCCCGTGTAGCGGAGCGAGAGAAACGACGACGGAGTGGTGAGCGACGGCATGGTCGGGCTGAAGACCGGCGCGTTCGAGTACGTCGCATCGAACGAATGCGCGTCGCCCATGGCGGCGCTCAGCTTCGCGTCGAATGCGTTGAGATTCGGCGTGGTGGGATTCACGGCATAGCGCGACGCCAGTGATTCGGCCGAGGCGAAGAACCACGCACGATCATCGACCAGCGTTCCGCCCACGCTCCCGTTGTAGCCGTTCCTGCGTCCGCTGAGAAACCCGCTCGACGTCGTGAAGCCGAGCGTGCCGGAGAACTTGCCGTCGATGTCTTTCGTGATCGCGCGGATCTCGCCGCCGCTCGCGCGTCCGAACTCGGACGACGAAACCGGCACTTCCTGCGCGAGAGCCGCGG
The DNA here is from genome assembly GCA_051953135.1 of Thermoanaerobaculia bacterium. Lineage (GTDB taxonomy): Bacteria > Acidobacteriota > Thermoanaerobaculia > Gp7-AA8 > Gp7-AA8 > QHVT01. The sequence goes on from JBQCJC010000455.1 coordinate 5,133, forward strand.
TCGAAAGGAGGAGCGCGAAGACGAGAGCCGTGGTCTTCATGACTTGATTCTACGCAACCACGCTCTCGCGATACTGAATTTCATACAGACGCCGGTAGAGCCCGCCGAGTTGCATCAGTTCCTCGTGCGTGCCGCGCTCGCGAATCTCGCCGTGGTGGAACACGAGAATCGTGTCGGCGGAGCGAATGGTCGAGAGACGATGTGCGATGACGATCGACGTGCGCCCCTGCAGCAGCGTTTGAATCGCTTCCTGGATGAGGGACTCGGTCTCGGTGTCGATCGACGACGTCGCCTCATCGAGGATCAGCACCGGCGGATCGAACGCCAGTGCGCGTGCGAACGAGAGCAGTTGCTTCTCGCCCACCGAGAACCCCGCACCACGCTCGCGCACTTGCGCATCGTAGCCTTCGGGAATCCGCGAGATGAAACGATCGGCCTGCACGCGCGACGCCGCGGTCTGGATCGACTCGCGCGCGATCGTGTCATCGCCGAGCGAAATGTTCTCGGCGATGTTGCCGGTGAAGAGAAAGAGATCCTGCTGCACGATCGCGAACAAACGTCGCAACGATCCGAGGTTGTATTTGCGGATGTCGATCCCGTTGATCAGGATCTCGCCGCGCTGAATGTCGTAGAAGCGCAGCAGCAGCGACGTGACTGTCGTCTTCCCAGCTCCCGTGTGACCGACGAGCGCGATGCGATCGCCGCGATTCACCGTGAACGAGACATTCTTCAGCACCCACTCCGGCTCGTTGTACGCGAACCACACGTTGCGGAACTCGATCGACTCCAGTTCCTTCGCTTCGACACTGCCGTCATCGACGATGTGCACCGGCGTGTCGAGGAGCTTGAACACGCGCTCGCTGGCGGCCATCGCGGCTTGCAGGATGTTGTACTTCTCCGAAAGGTCGCTGATCGGCTGATAGAACCGCTGCGAGTACTGAAAGAACGCGACCAGCGCGCCGAGCGACAGCGTGCCTTGCAACACCTTTCCGCCGCCGTACCAGACGATCAGCGCGACGCCGATCGTCTCGATCAACTCGATCACCGGATAGAACACCGCGTAGTAGAAGATCGAATCGATGTTCGCGTCGCGGTGCTTCGCGTTGAGTGCATCGAACTTCTTCGCCTCACTCTCCTCGCGATTGAAAAGCTGCACCGTCGACATCCCGGAGATGTGCTCCTGCAGGAACGCATTGATCGCGGCGATGCGCGCACGCACCTGTCGATACGTGATGCGCGCACCGCGGCGAAACCAGATCGAGACCAGGATGATGAATGGAGTGATCGAGAAGAGCACCAGCGCGAGGCGCCAGTTCATCCAGAACAACACGCCGACGATCCCGAGGAGCACGAAGATGTCGCCGAAGATCGCGACGAAACCGGCGGTGAACAACTCATTCAGCGCGTCGACGTCCGTCGTCACGCGCGTGATCAATCGTCCGACCGGATTGCGATCGAAGAACTGAATGTCGAGCTTCTGCAGATGCGCGAAGAGCTGCTTGCGCAGGTCGTACATGATGTACTGACCCATCAGATTCATCAGCACCATCTGCGTGTACAGCACCGCGAACCCGCTCGCGAGCGCGAGGAGATACAACCCCGCGGCGATGTTGATGCCGGTGAGCGGATCGAGGTGAATGCCGTGATTCGCCATCCACGCCGCGATGTCGCTCGTGACGCCGACGTGCTGCGCGCCGACGGTCGGCTTCACGAACAAATCGATCGCGACCGCGGTGATCGCCGGACCCGCGAGCTCGAGGATCGACGAGAGAATCACGAGCAGCACCGATGCCAGCGCGCGGAAGCGATATGGCTTCAGATACGTGAGCAGGCGTCGCGCGAGACGCTTGTCGAACGCTTTCGCTCCCTCGTCTTCGTGGCGCTCGAATCCTTCGCTCACGCAATCTCCTCGAGCTCGGCCTCGATCGTCTGGCGGCGGTACAGATCGGCGTAGTAGCCGTTTTTCTCGATCAATGTTTCGTGCGTCCCGCGCTCCACGACGCGGCCGTCATCGAGCACGACGATCTGATCGGCGTCTTTCACCGACGACACGCGATGCGACACGATCAGCGCCGTCCTTCCCTGCCGCACGCGCCGCAACGCGTTCAGAATTTTTTCTTCCGTGTGCGTATCGACGGCGCTGAGTGAATCATCGAGGATCAGGATCTGCGGCTCGCGTACGAGTGCGCGTGCAATCGCGGTGCGCTGCTTCTGTCCGCCCGAGAGCGTGATGCCGCGCTCGCCGATCACGGTCTTGATGCCTTGCGGGAAACCTGCGACGTCGGTGTCGAGTCCGGCCTGATCGGCGGAGCGTTGCACGTCCTCGTCGCTTGCGTCCGCGCGTCCGAAGCGAATGTTCTCCGCGATCGACTCGGAGAAGAGAAACGTTTCCTGCGGCACCATGCCGATCCACTCGCGCAGCTCGCGCACCGGAATCGTTTCGATCGCGCGGCCGTCGACGAAGATCGTGTTCGGCGGCGGCTCGAATGAGCGCGTGAGGAGTGAGAGCAATGTCGATTTGCCGCTGCCGGTGCGACCGATGATGCCGATCGTCTCGCCGTGCCGCACGTTGAGATTCACGTCGCGCAGCACGTCGCGCGCGCCGTACGAGAACGTGAGATCGCGAATCTCGAGATCGCCGCGCGGCTGTTGAACCGCTGCGCCGTCGCCAACACTCTCGACGATCGGCGGCGCTTCCCAGATCGCGTGCAGGCGTTTCATCGACGCCATGCCGCGCTGGAAGAGATTGATGACCCAGCCGAATGCGATGAGCGGCCAGACCATGCGCCCGAGGTAAAACTGAAAGGCGACGAAATCGCCGAGGCTCATCGAGCCGCTGAGAATCTTGCGCGTGCCGAAGAAGAACAGGATCACGAACATCACGCCGATCAGCGAATGCAGCGCGGGATAGAACGTCGCCGTGAGTCGAATCAGCGATCGGTTGCGATTCACGAGCTCGTGATTCATCCGCTTGAACATTTCGATCTCGTACTGCTCGCGCGTGAAGGCGCGCACGACGCGAACGCCGGAGAGGTTCTCCTGCACGCGCGCGGAGATCTCGCCGAAGTAGTCCTGCACGAGCTTCGTGCGATCGTGAATCTTCTGGCCGAAGGTTTTGACGAGTCCCGCGACGACCGGCACCGCGAGTAACGCGATCAGCGCCATCACGTGATCGATGCGCACCATCATCACGAACGAGCCGACGACGACGAGCGAAGACGACACCGCGTGCATGACCGCGGGGCCGATGAGCATGCGCACGGATGCAAGATCGTTCGTCGCGCGCGACATGAGATCGCCGGTGCGTTGTTCCTGATAGAAGCCGACCGGCAGTTTCTGGAGGTGCTGATAGAAGTCGTTCCTCATGTCGAACTCCATGAGGCGAGACACGCCGATGATGATCCAGCGCTGGAGGTAGAGAAAGAGGCCTTCCATCACCGACGCGCCGACGAGCAGCGCGCCGTAGCGCACGAGCGTGCTCTGCGTGAAGCCGGTGCCGAGGGTGTTGACCGCGTCACCGATGATCGCGGGCTTGAGCAGGGAGAAGAAGGAGGAGGCGACGACGCAAAGGCCGCCGAGAATGAGCCGTCGTTTGTAGAGTGCGAAGTAATGACGAAGGCGGGCGGCGGCGGTCATTGGTGGTGGATTCTATCGAAGGGAGAAGCGTCGAAAAACGGACCGCCGGCAATCGGAGCGCCGGCTTTCAAGCCG
>JBQCJC010000456.1:0-3324 GCA_051953135.1 Thermoanaerobaculia bacterium
CCCATCGACGCCGGCGCGTTCAAACCGATGCCGCGACACAAACTCCCGTTCCCGTCCATCGTCATCGCGAGCACGAATGACGAGTACATTCGCATCGACCGCGCGAGTGAGTTTGCGAACGCGTGGGGCTCGCGTTTGGTGAACATCGGAGACGCGGGTCACATCAACGGCGCGTCGGGCTATGGACCGTGGCCGGAGGGCCTGGCCATGCTCGAGCAGTTCTGCCTCTCCCTCGGCTGAGCTATTCTTCCGCGCATGCCACCCATGCGTGCGGTCGTCTGGGCGGTCGCTGTTCTCTTCGCAGTCGCAGCGCCCGCGCAGAATTCATCCGTCGATGTGCTGCATTACCGCATCGAGCTCACGCTCCCCGCGAGCGGCTCGGAGATCGCCGCGACCGCGGAGCTCAGCGTTCGTCCGATCGACATCCCGCTCCGGCAACTCACTCTCGATTTCACCGGACTCAGGATCGATGACGTGACGATCGACGGCGCGCAGGCGAAATACTCGCGCACGAACGACAAGCTCACGATCGACACCAACAAGTCCGAGCCGTTTCGCGCCTCGATTCGCTATCACGGGTCGCCGAGCGATGGTCTTTACGTTCGCGGCAACAAGTACGGCGATCACGGCGCGTTCGCGGACAACTGGCCGAATCGCGCGCACTACTGGTTCCCTTCCGTCGATCATCCATCCGACAAAGCCACGGTTGAATTCATCGTCACCGCGCCCGCAAATTACGACGTCGTCGCGAACGGCACGCGCGTCGAATCCATCGCGCTTGCGAATCACCAGCGCCGGACGCACTGGAGCGAAGCGACGCCGATTCCCGTGCACTGCATGGTCGTCGGCGCAACGGAATTCGCGATCGTGCGTGCGAACGATGACGTCGAGTACTGGCTCTATCCGAAAGACCGCGACGCCGGAGTGAAAGAGCTCGGACGCACGCCGCAGATGGTCGAGTTCTTTCGCACACTCGTCGGGCCGTATCCATACGACAAGCTCGCGATCGTCGAATCCTCGACGCGCTTCGGCGGGATGGAGAACGCGAGCGCGATCTTTCTCGACGAAAAACGCATCGACGGCGAAGGCTCACTCGAACGCCTCGTCGCGCACGAGATCGCGCATCAGTGGTTCGGCGATTCCGTTTCGCAGCGCGCGTGGCACGACCTCTGGCTCAGCGAAGGATTCGCAACGTACTTCGGTCATCTCTTCTTCGAGCGCGTCGATGGCCGTGAAGCGTTGCTCGAACGATTGCGCGGCGATCGCGACGAATACCTTCGCGCGTACGCCGAAGATCCGCGGCCGGTCTTCGATCCGCGCATCACCGAGCTCACGAAACTGCTCAACGCGTACAACTACCGCAAAGGCGCGTGGGTGCTGCACATGCTGCGAGGTGTGATGGGTGACACCGCGTTCTTCGCCGGCATTCGGGACTACTTCGCCGCATATCGCGAGCGCAATGCATCGACCGCGGAGTTTCGGATGGTGATGGAGCGGCACGCCGGACAATCGCTCGAATGGTTCTTCCGGCAATGGATCTACGAACAAGGTCATCCCGTCTTCGACACGAAGTGGTCGTGGAACGACGCGAAGGTGCGCGTGCAGGTCGATCAAAAGCAGACCGGCACCGTCTTTCGCACGCCCGCCGTGATCGAAGTGCGGGACTCCGCGGGCGGCGCCTCGCGGCACAACGTGTTGATCGACGATCGCAGTGAAGAATTCGAATGGCCCAGCGATTCGAAGCCCGCGGATGTGGTGCTCGATCCTGATGGCTGGGTGCTGAAGGAGTAATCGACGAGATGAGATGGCTCGAGCACTACGATCCTGGTGTTCCGGTGCGATGCGCGTATCCGAATGAGACCCTCGCGGATTCGCTGGCCGAGCACGCGCGACTGCGACCCGATGGCGTCGCACTGCGATTCAAAGGACGCTCGATCACGTATCGCGAGCTCGACACGCAAAGCAACGCCATGGCGCGCTCGTTCCATCACGAAGGCATCCAGCCCGGCGATCGCATCGCGCTCGTGCTGCCGAACTGTCCGCAATTTCTCATCGCGCAGTACGCCGCATGGAAAGTCGGCGCGATCGTCGCGCCGCTCAATCCGATCTACACCGATCGCGAGCTCAGCGAAGCGTTCGAGATGATCGATCCGAAGCTCGTCGTCGTGCTCACGCCGTTCTACGACAAAGTGAAACGCGCCACGAACGCACGCGTCGTTGCGACGAACATCAAAGAGTACCTGCCGCACGCGCTGCGCGTGCTGTTCACCGTCGCGAAGGAAAAGAAAGAAGGTCATCGCATCAAGCTCGATGCGAAGGACACGTGGTTCCAGCCGCTGCTCGCGAAGCGCGGATGTCCGCTCGTGCCGCAGCCGAATGACTCGGCGGTGATTCTGATGAGCGGCGGCACGACGGGCACGGCGAAAGGTGTGCTGTGCAATCACCACGGGCTCATCACCGCGGGCACGCAACTCAAAGCGTGGTTGCGCGAAGCGGTGGAGCTCGACGGCGCATCGCTGATGCTGCCGCTGCCGATGTTCCACACGTACGGCTGTGCGGGCGCGCAGAGTCTGGCGATGCTCGCCGGGATTCCGTTGATCCTCGTGCCGAATCCGCGCGACATCGACGATGTCGTCAAAACGATCGAGCGCGAGAAGCCGACGTTGTTCTGCGGCGTGCCGACGTTATTCAGCGCGCTGCTGAATCATCGCGCTGTGCAACACGGCAAGGTCGATTTCAAATCGATCGTGGCGTGTTTCTCCGGCGCCGCGGCGTTGCTCGCGGAAACGAAGAAGCGCTTCGAGGAGCTGACCGGCGGTCGTATCGTCGAAGGCTATTCACTCACGGAAGCGACGATGGCGTGTTGCGTGAATCCGTTGCGCGGCCCGAACAAACTCGGCTCCGTGGGGATGCCGATCTCCGATGTCGCGGTGAAGATCGTCGACGCCGATGATTCGTCGAAGGAAATGCACGGCGCCGAAGTGGGCGAGGTGTTGTTGCGCGCGCCGCAACTCATGAGCGGGTACTGGAAGAATCCCGCCGAGACCGCGCTCTCGATTCGAGACGGCTGGCTCTACACCGGCGACCTCGGCTATCTCGACGAAGACGGCTATCTCTTCCTCGTCGATCGCAAGAAAGACATGATCAAGACGAGCGGCTTCCAGGTGTGGCCGCGCGAAGTCGAAGAAGTGCTCGCGTCGCATCCCGCCGTTGCAGAAGTCGGCGTTGCCGGATTGCCCGATGAACATCGCGGCGAGGTCATTACCGCGTGGGTCGTCGCGCGTGAAGGGCATCGCGTCGATCCCGAGGAGTTGCGGTTGTTCT
>JBQCJC010000457.1:0-7644 GCA_051953135.1 Thermoanaerobaculia bacterium
GGCGCGCGCATGCTGCCGCACGATCGCGATGCGCACGCGGAGCTGATGAACAAGCTACACGCGTCGCTGCCGTTGGATGGATTGCAGGCCGCGCTGGCGGAAGGCAATGCGATGTGTTTCGACGAGGCATGCGAGCTGGCGCTGGAGGACGCGCCATTGCTTGAAGCATCGAACGAAATGCTGCACGTCAGTGACCTCGGCGCGCTGCAAATCACGCTCGGCGGCAAGCCGCTCGCGAGTGAAGGCCGCGCGTCGAATCGCGCGCGTGAGCTGCTCGTATTTTTGCTCGCGCATCCGCCCGGCCCGACGAAGGATGAAGTCGGCGTCGCGTTCTGGCCCGATGCCAGCGCGGAGCAGGTGAAGAACTCGTTTCACGTCACGCTGCATCGTCTGCGCAAGTTGTTAGGCGGATCCGAAACCGTGATTACGGACAGCGCGCGTTACGTCGTAGCCATTCCCCACGTTGCGCAGTCGCAGCAGTTCGAAACCGCGATCAACGTTGCGATGCGATCGAACGACATCGACGCGCTCGAACGCGCACTCGCGCTCTACCAGGGCGATTTTCTGCAAGGCGAAGACGCGGGCGAGTGGTGTCTGCCGATTCGCGCGCGACTGCGTCAGTTGCACATCCGCGGATTGTTCGCGCTCGCGCAGGCGCACGAAAGCAAGGGACGTTTCGTCGATGCCGCCGAAACGTACACGCGCGTGCTCGCGCGCGATCCGTTCCACGAAGCCGCGGCGCGACAACTCATGATCTGCCGCGCGAAACTCGGCGCGCGCTCGGAATCGTTGCTCGTGTATCGCGAGCTCGAACAGCGCCTTCGCGATGATCTGCAGGCCACGCCCGAGGCCGAAACGCGCACGCTCTACCAGCGCCTGAAAAACGGCGCGGCCTGAAACTCACTCCATGTCGCGACGTACTTCGTGGCGTGATGATGAGATGGCTGTCCGCGCTCGTGTTGTCCGCGCTCATCGCGATTCCTGCGATCGCGGACGAAGGGTTCTTCGATTCGAATGGCGTGAAGATTCGTTACGTCACCGAAGGAGAAGGCGAGGCGGTGGTGCTCATTCACGGATGGATGAGCGATTCGGCGATGTGGGGCGCGGATCGTGCGGGCAACACGAAACTCGATGCGAGCGAAACCCCGGGCTTTCGCATCATCGCGTTCGATTGTCGCGGACACGGGAAGAGCGACAAGCCGCACGACGTGAATCAATATGGCGTTGAGCTGGCCGAGGATGTCGTGCGATTGCTCGATCATCTGCGGATTCGAAAAGCGCATCTCATCGGCTATTCGATGGGCGCGTTCATCGCCGGCAATGTTGCGGCGAAACATCCCGAGCGCGTGTTGAGCGTCGTGTACGGCGGACAAGCGCCGCTGCTCGTCGGACGCAAACAATCGTCAGCGCCGAACGAAGTCGAGATCTTCGCGAAGGCCGTCGATGAAGGAAACGATGTCGGTGCGTACATTCTCGCGGTGAGTCCGAAAGACCGTATGCCGACGCCTGAAGCCGCGAGCGCGCTCGCGAAGGCAATCTACGGCGGCAAAGACTTGAAAGCGTACGCCGCATCGGGTCGCAGCATCGGGCGGCTCGAAGTCACCGCGAAGCAATTGAAGAAATGCAAAGCGCCGGTGCTGTTCATCTACGGCGCGAAAGAATCGGATGAGACGAAAGAGCGCGTTGCCGCGGTCCATGAATTGTTAGGCCGCGGCGACGTGATCGTGATCGACAACGCGGATCACATCACGACGCTCTATCGTCCCGAGTTCGGAAACGCGGTGCGCGCGTTTCTGCTGTCCGTGAAATCACGCTGACTTCGGCGGTTCCCACAGCTCGATCCGGTTTCCTTCCGGATCCATCACCCAGCCGAATTTGCCGAACTCGGACTCGTCGACTTTCTCATCGACCGCACATCCTTCGCTGCGCAGCGCGGCGAGCACCGCGTGCAGATCCTCGACGCGGTAATTGATCATGCACGGCGCGGTGCTGGGATCGAGATACTTCGTCGTGTCTTCGAAGATCGACCAGACGGTCATGCCGTTCGCTGCATCGGGATCGTCTTTCCATTGCATCGCCGTGCCGCCCCACTCCTCGATGTTGATGCCGAGGTGCTGGCGATACCAGTCGCGGAGTGCTTTGGCGTTGCGTGCCTTGAAGAAAATCCCGCCGATGCCGGTGACTCGTTTCATGCCGATCATTCTCCGTTACAAATCGTAAAACGCATCCCGGTAATCGCTTCGGTAAATCCTCGGTAATTCCTCCGGCCTACCTTGCACCACGACAACGCAACGGAGGAAGTCATGAGCGGAACCACTCGCAAACAAACGATATCGATCGCGGTCGCGATGCTCGTCGCCACGCTGGCCGTGATCGTCGCGGCGAACGCGGCGAAGACCGTCGAAGCGCCGACACTCCCGAAGAAAATGACGCGCGAAGAACAGATCAAGCGCGGCGAATACATGGTCACGATCGGCGGCTGCAACGATTGCCACACGCCGTGGATCATGCAGCCCGATGGAAAACCGGGACCGGACATGAGCCGCGCGTTGAGCGGACATCCACACGATTTTCCGATCACGTCGCCCGCGCAACTGACGTCCGATCGCTTCGGCGTGGCCATCGCCCCGACGAACACCGCATACTCTGGTCCGTGGGGTGTGAGCTTCGCCGCGAATCTCACTCCGGACCGGCTCACCGGCACCGGCGTCTGGACGTTCGATACTTTCAAGAACACCATTCGCCGCGGCCGTCACTGGGGCGTCTCCCGCGAGTTGCTCCCACCCATGCCGTGGTTCAACTATCGCCACATGACCGACGAAGATCTCGAAGCCGTATGGGTGTACACGAGAACCTTGAAGCCGATTCACAATGAAGTGCCGGCACCGTTACCACCTTTGAAAAAGTAGTTGGTTGTCGGTTGATGGTTGTTGGGAGCACCGCTCCGCCGAGATTTACGTGGACGGGCGGTGGCCTCCCAACAACTGACAACCAACAACCGACAACCACCCCAACGAACGAACATCAACAGGAGAAAACGACCATGCCCAACACCATCCTCGTCTTCGGAGCTACTGGCGCACAGGGCGGCAGCGTTGCGCGCAATTTGTTGTCGCGCGGCAAATTCAAGGTGCGCGTGATCACGCGCAAGCCGGATTCCGATGCGGCGAACGCGCTGCGTGCGCTTGGCGCGGAGATCGTACCGGGTGATCTCGATGATCCCGCGTCACTCGATGCAGCGCTCGAAGGCGTCTATGGCGTCTTCGGCGTGACGAACTTCTGGGAGCATTTCGACAAGGAAGAAATCCACGGACGCAATCTCGTGAATGCAGTCGCGAAAGCGGGAGTGAAGCACTTCATCTTCTCCACGCTTCCGCATATCGCGAAAGCCACCGGCGGCGCGCTCAAGAGTCCGCACTTCGATCTCAAGGCAGAGCACGAAGATCTCGCGCGCGAGCTCGGCATCCCGTCGACGTTCGTACACGTCCCGTTCTATTACGAAAACTTCCTCGCCTTCTTCCCGCCGCGTCCTGCAGGCGACGGCACGTATGCATTCGGGTTTCCGCAGGGCGACACGCCGCTTGCCGCGATCTCTGTCGAAGACGTCGGCAAGCTCGTCGCGCCGATGTTCGAAGATCCCGCGAAGTACATCGGGAAAGTCGTGAAGCTCGCGGGCGATGAGATTCCGCCGGCGCAGTACGCGGATGCGATGAGCCGCGCGACCGGCAAGACCGTGAAGTACAACTACGTTCCGCGCGAAACGTTCGCGGCGTTGGGATTCCCCGGCGCGGAGGATCTCGCGGATATGTTCGAGTACTACCGCCTTCACATCCCGAGTCGCGTCGAAGATCTGAAGACGTGCCGCGCGATCGCGCCGGACGTGCAGAGTTTCGATACGTGGATGACGAAGAACGCCGCGAAACTCAACGCGTCGTTAGGCTAAGAACGAATGCAGGTTGGAAGCCTGCGCTCCGAAACGGAGCGCAGGCTCACACCAACGCTCTCACCGCTTTCACCAACTCATCCGGATCGAACGGCTTCGCGACGTGGCGTTGAAATCCCGCGTCGCGAACCCGTGCTTCATCCTCCGCGCGCACATACGCCGTGATCGCCAGCGCGGGCACGCGACTCCCTGCATCGCGCAGACGTCGAATCAGCGAATACCCATCTTCCTGCGGCATCGCCAGATCACTCACGAGAATGTCCGGCCGCCACTGGTGCACCGCGTCGAACGCATCGTTCGCGTTGTCGCACGCCAGCACCGTCGCACCCGCGCGTTCGAACGCCGTCGTCATGATGCGACGCGCACCTTCATCATCATCGACGACGATCACGCGCGCACCGGCGAGCACGTTCGCCGCTGAATCGAACGTCGCCGATCGCGGTGCAATCACGCGACTCTGTTCGATCAATGGCAACGTCACGCGAAACGTTGCGCCTTTGCCCACACCATCGCTCTCCGCGATGACGTGACCACCATGCGCATCGACGAGTGACGAGACGATCGCGAGTCCGAGTCCGAGACCGCCGTGTCTGCGGCTGCTCGACGCATCGCCCTGCCGGAATCGATCGAACACATGCGGCAGAAACTGCGGATCGATTCCTTCGCCCGTATCCGTCACCGCCACTTCGGCATTGCCGTCATACGACGTGACACGCACGTCGACGCTGCCGCCGGCCGGCGTGAACTTGATCGCGTTGACGAGCAGATTCCAGAAGACTTGCTTGAGTCGCGCTGCATCGCCGCGCACGGACAGCGGCTCGCGCGCATGCACGCGCAGCGAAATGTTTTTTGCTTCCGCCGACAGCGTCACCAGTCCGACTGCCGCATCGAGCACACTGCCGAGGTCGAGCGGTTGGAGCTCGATGCGCAGCTTGCCTGATGCGATGCGCGAAACGTCGAGGAGATCGTCGATGAGCTTCATCTGATTCACGAAGCTCTCTTCGATCGCGCGCAAGCCGGTGTCGAGCAACTCCGCGTCGCGCGAGCGCGCGAGCAACTTCACCCAGCCATATCCCGACGTGAGCGGCGTGCGCAGCTCATGCGACAACGTCGAGAGGAATTGATCTTTCGCCTGCTCCGCGAGTTTGCGCTCGGTGATGTCGATGACCGAGCCGATGTAGCCGAGAAATTCGCCGTTGCGATCGAAGCGCGGCCGGCCGGTGTCGATCGCCCATCGATACTCACCGTCGGCGCGGCGAATGCGATAGTCGAACGTGATCGGCGTGTGATGCGTGTTGCCCGCGAGAAATGCCTGGCGCGCGGCCTCGCGATCATCGGGATGCACGGCATTCGTCCATCCGAATCCGAGCGCTTCCTCTTCGGTCTGTCCCGTGAAGTCGTACCAGCCGCGCGAGAGAAACGAGCACGTGCCGTCGGGCTCCGTGATCCACAACATTGCGGGCGCGGTATCGGCGAACTCGCGAAATCGCAGCTCGCTCGCGCGCAACGCATCGGTCGCGAGTTTGCGTTCGGTGATGTCGATGACGGAGCTGAGCACGCAGCGACGCCGATTGATCTCGACGACCGCGGCGCCGATCGCACAGACGCGCACATCGCCGTTCTTCATGCGAAATCGTGCTTCGACGTCGTCGATGTGCTCGCCGACGCGCAGCTTCACGAGTCCTTCCGCGCGCATCGTGCGATCGACCCACAAGTGCAACTCCTCGGGCGTGTGTCCGATCGCTTCCTCGCGCGTCCATCCCGACAAACGCACGAAGCCTTCGTTCACGTCGATGAGTTTGCCGTCGTCGAGCGATGTGATCGTGAGCGCGAGCGGACTGTGTCCGAACGCGGTCGCGAACTTCGCTTCCGATTCGCGCAGCGCGGCGTGCGCGTCATCGCGAATCTTGCGCAGCCGCACGTGCGCATCGACGCGCGCGAGCAACTCGGCCGCGCTGAACGGCTTCGTGAGGTAATCGTCCGCGCCCGCTTCGAGTCCTTCGACTTTCGATTCTTCGCCCGCGCGCGCGGAGAGCAGAATGACCGGGATCTCGCGCGTTTGCGCGTCGGCGCGCAACGCGTGCAGCAGCGCGAAGCCATCCATGCGCGGCATCATCACGTCGGCGAGCACGAGCGATGGCGGATCGCGGCGCGCGGCTTCGAGCGCTTCCTCGCCATCGTGAACGGTCTCGACGGCGTACGACGCGCGCAGCAATCGTGCGACGTATTCGCGCATGTCGGCGTTGTCATCGGCGAGCAGAATGCGACCGTTGCGTCGCATCGCGACCGGCTTGCGCGCGATGTCGCTGCTCCATCGCAATGCTTCGTCGACGAATGCTTCGACGCGAGGCGCGGTCGATGCGAGCACGCGCGGTGCGCCGATGCGATCTTCGGGAAGATGCGCGCGGCCGAGGGGCAGCGAGATGGTGAATGTGCTGCCGCGATCGACGTCGCTTTCGACGCGCACGTTGCCGCCGTGCAGTTTCACGAGCTCGTGCACGAGCGCGAGACCGATGCCGCTGCCTTCGTTCGTGCGTCCGCGCGCGTCGCTCACGCGATGAAAACGTTCGAAGATGTGCGCGAGCTCGTGTGGCGGAATGCCGGTGCCGGTGTCGCGCACCGCGAGCTCGACGCGATCGCCTTCGCGTCGCAGCGAGATTTCGATCTCGCCTTCGAACGTAAACTTCAGCGCGTTCGAGAGGAGGTTCAACACCATCTTCTCGAACATCTCGCGATCGACGTAAACCAGTTCGCCGAGCGGCTCGACGTTGACGATGAGTCGCAGGCCCGCGCGTTCGATCGCGGCGCGGAACACGCCCGCGAGATCGCGCGTGAGCGATGCGAGATCGACGGGCTCGTACGTCGCGTCTGCACGGCCAGCTTCGATGCGCGAGAAGTCGAGCAATGCGTTGACGAGTTTCAGCAGCCGCAACGCATTGCGATGTGCGAGCTCGAGCAGCTCGCGATCGTGGCCGGTGATGCGGTGCTCGGCGAGGAGGTCTTCGATCGGGCCGAGCATGAGCGTGAGCGGCGTGCGGAATTCGTGCGAAATGTTCGAGAAAAACGCGGTTTTCGCGCGATCGAGCTCCGCCAGCGCCTCGGCACGACGATGCTGCAATTCGAAGGCAGTGGCATTCGCCATCGCCGAGGAGATGTGACCGCGGACGAGGTCGAAGAACGTGCGGTATTCGTCGTCGAGCGCCCGATGCGGACTCACGCCCGCGATGAGAATGCCCGCGGGCTCGGACTCGCCGGAGAGTTGCAGCGACATCGTCATCGCGTTCGCGATCTCGATGCCGCGCGTGATGCTTTGCGGAAGATTGGCGGGCGTCGTGCCGATGGCGTGCGTGAGCTCGAAGTGGCCGTCATTGCGTCGGATGTAAATCGCGGCGAATGGGATGTCGAGCGGATTCGTGGCGAGAATCGTGGCCGCGTCCTGAATCGTGCGCTCGATCGATTTCGCGTTGCCTGCGCTTGCGGCGAGCTGGCGCAGCGTGTCGAGTCTGCGCTCGCCGATCACACGCGATGTCGTTTCGGTGACGGCGGTGAAGATGCCGCCGATGCCGCCGGATTCATCGCGAATGGGGCTGTACGAGAACGTGAAGTACGTCTCTTCGAGGTAGCCATGCCGATTCATCATCAGCAGTTGATCGTCGGACCACGTTGCTTTGCCTTCGTGAATGACCTGATCGAGCATCGGG
>JBQCJC010000458.1:0-21094 GCA_051953135.1 Thermoanaerobaculia bacterium
TGGATTTAGAAGGTCACGTGCGCGCGCTGAGTGATGCAGAGGAAAAGGAGTTGCGGTTGGAAGTGGTGTGGCACACGCATGGGTGGAGACGATAAATCGGAGCGCCGGCTTTCAAGCCGGCCGGTGCGCCGATGCTCCGAATCGGCCGGCGTGAGCGCCGGCGGCCCGGCCGGTTTGGAAACCGGCGCTCCGGGTCGTCGGCATTCAAGCGAATCGTGGCCACTTCGCCGGTGTCGAGTTGTCACGCGTCTGCGTTCTCGTCCACGTCTAACCTCGCGCCGCCACCACCACATCCTGATACTCCGCCCCGACGTTCCTCCGCCAAATCCCGGGCGCGTAGTGCTCGATCCTGTATCCCGCGTCGAGGAACGTTTGCAAGAGCCATTGCGCTTCGAACGCCACCGCCGCCTCGGGATTCTCCGCATCGGCGTACATGCCTTCGGGGAACGGCGCGCGGAAATCGGGATCGGTGGGGCGATCGCGCATCAGCTCGCGCGCGTGATCGTCGAGCACGAAGAACGTCGCGTACAGACGGCCGCCAGGCGCAAGCGTACGAGCGATCTCGCGCAAATAGTGCGTCGCCGCTTGTGGCGAGAGATGCGTGAACAGCGACGTGGCGATTGCGAGCGTGAACGCGCCGTCGTTCCACGGAAAGCGAAAGTCTTCCGACTTGATCGCGCCCGTCGGGTTGTACAGCGAGCTGTGAAGATCGAAATGATGAAAGCGGAATCGCGAGGGATCGAGTTCGAGCGCCGACTGACAGACTTCGACGTACGGCTGCAACGTATCGAATCCGTCGTACGTGCTCCGTGCATCGAGCACCTGCGCGAGAGGCCACGCCACGCGGCCTAACCCGCAGCCGATGTCGAGCACGCGTTCCGTTGCGCCCAGGTGCGCGAGACGTTGCACGAGGTCAACGGTGTGCTGACCGACAGCCCAGAAATCACCGGGCCCGACGCCGTGCAGCAGATGAAGCGGAAGATCCGGCGGTGATTTGACCGGCACTACCTGCCCGCCCGCACGAGGTCGCCCGCCTCGTTCACGAGATCATCGATGCGCGCCTGACGCGAAACCGCATCCTCGGGGAACGAGCCACTGCCGCGAATCGCACCATCGACTTCAGACTCGAGCGATCGCAACTCGCTCATCGCCGTGCGCACTTTCAAACACGACTCTTCCGCGCACGTACACGCCGACTCCGCGCTCGCAATCTTCGCATCGACATTCGAGCGGAAGCTCGACCACGCCGTGGTGTCGTACGGCGGATTCGCGAATCGGCCGATGCCATCGCCCCACGCATTCGACGCACTCTCCGCCGCGCGAATGCATGACGAGTCCGCGGCCTTGCCGGTGGCGCTCGCCTGAGTGCCGCCGGCGTTCATGCGTTTGACGAACGGCGCACCGTACTTCCACGCGGCGATCGCGAGACCGAGAATCACGACCCACTTGATGATGCGATTCAAATCCATGATTGCGGATTGTACGCGCCGCGCGTGACGCCCTTTTTATTTGTGGCAAACAGCGTGACCCCGTACCATGGCGCGCTGAGGTCCGCGGTCAACCCACGTCCGGAGTCCAAATTCGATGTCTCGATTCATTTCGCGCGCGCTCGCGCTTGTCGTTCTTTCCTCATCCCTCACCCTCAACGCCGCCGAAGTCTGGGACGGACCGCCATTCGCGTCCGACCCGAAAGCGCTTCTCGCCGCGGCCGAAAAAATCAAGCCAGCGAAGCCCGAAGACGGGATGATCATTCTCCTCGACGAGAACGTCGTCCGCTTCGAAGCCGACGGCCGCGCCACGCGCGTCGAGCGACTCATCTTTCGTGTGATCGATGAGAGCGGCGTCGACGGCTGGTCGACGATCGAAGCAACGTGGCAGCCGTGGTATCGCGAGCGTCCGCAAGTCGACGCACGCGTCGTCACCGCGGATGGTGCGGTGCATCGTCTCGATCCGAAATCATTCGGCGCGGGCGATGCCGAAGACGACGAAGACATGTTCAGCGACACGCGCATTCTCAGCGGACCGATTCCCGCGGTCGCGCCGGGCGCCGTCGTCGAACAAACGATCACGTGGCACGACAAGAACCCGCTGCGCGACACCGGCATGGCCGATCGCCAGCAGTTCGGACAGTGGGTCGAGACGCGGCAAACGCGGCTCGTGCTCGAGTATCCGTCATCGCTCGAATTGAAACTCTCGAACAAAACCGAGCCTCGCATCGAGCCGCAGCGCACCGAAACGAACGGCGTCACGCGCCTGCTCTTCGAAACCGGACCGCGTTCCGCGAACGAGCACATGGAGTGGTACCTGCCTCCGGGACAAACCGCGCTGTCGTACGTCGCGTGGACCACGGGCAAGTCGTGGCAAACCGTCGCGCAGCGCTACAGCGAGATCGTCGACGAAAAGATCGGCGACCTCGGCTCCGTTGCGAAAGCCACCGCCGCCGCGATCGGCGATGCGAAAGACCCGCAGGAAAAAACGCGACGCATTCTCGCGTCGATCGAGAACGACATCCGCTACGCCGGCGTCGAGTTCGGAGAAGGTTCGATCTTCCCGCGCACGCCGGTCGAAACGCTGCGTAACAAATACGGCGATTGCAAAGACAAAGCGACGCTTCTCGTGGCGATGCTGCGCCAGGCGGGCATCGGCGCGAGCACGGTGCTGGTCAACTCCGGCTGGGGCACTGACGCCGACCCCGAGCTCCCCGGCCTCGGACATTTCAATCACGTCATCGTCCGCACCGACGACGGCATGTGGATCGATCCGACCGACGAGTTCGCGCGCGCCGGCGAGTTGCCGGATTCCGATCAGGGACGCATGGTTCTCGTCGCGCACAAAGACACGACGAGTCTCGTGCAAACGCCGCTCGCGGATTCGAGCGCGAATCGCACCATCGAAACGCGCGAGTTCTTCCTCGCCGAAGACGGCAAAGCGCGCGTCATCGAAACGAACGAGTACCACGGCAGCGACGAACGCGCGAATCGCCGCTACTACAACTCCAGCGACACCAAGACCACGAACGAGCAGATGAAGAGTTACGTGGAGCAGGTGTATCTCTCGAAAGATCTCGTCAAGTGGAACAAGAGCGATGCGCGCGATCTCAACAAACCGTTCGTGCTGACGATCGAGGCGAAGGAAGCGACGCGCGGCACCACCGGCGGGGGTGAATCCGCGGTCGGCATCTTCTTCTCGCGTCTCGCGGGCGATCTGCCTTCGAACTTCCATCAGAGCACTGAAGATCGCGAGAAGGCGGAAGGAAAGCCGCGCAAGCACGACTACCTCTTCGTCAAACCGTACATCCTCGAGCTCAACTACATCCTCCATCCGCCGATCGGCTACGAGCCGCGCAACATTCCCGAGCCCGAGACGCAGAAGCTCGGCACCGCGACGATCACGAAGTCGTACAAAGTGCGTGAAGACGGCGCGGTGCTCGCGAACTACAAAATCGACAGCGGCGCGCGTCAGATCACCGCGGCGCAGTACGAAGAACTTCGCGAAGCGGTGGTGAAGCTCGACGAAGAGAAAGCGTTCCTCTTCTACTTCGACCAGACCGGCAGCAAGTACCTCGAGTCCGGCGAGATCGGCAAAGCGGTCGCCGAGTTTCGTCGCATCGCCGATTTGCATCCGAAGGAAGGGTTGCATCGCGCCGACGTCGCGCGTGCGTTGAACGCCGGCGGACTCGGTGCCGCGGCGCGGCGCGAAGCAAAGCGCGCGGTGGAGCTCGAACCGAAATCGGCTCGCGCGCATGCGCTCTACGCGCAGGTGCTGACGAACGATCTCATCGGACGTCCGTGGCGCAGCGGCTGCGATGTGAAAGGCGCAATCGCCGAGTACAGAAAAGCGAAGGAGATCGATTCGAAAGATCTCACCATTCGCGCGGAGCTCGCGTACACGCTGCAGTTCGGCGACAGCGGCGAGCGTTTCAGCGATCCGGCGCGAATCGATGAGTCGATCGCCGAGTACATCGCGATCAAGAAAGACATCGAAGAAGCCGATGACGCGGCGATCGATCGCGAGCTGATGGCGATGTACGCGCAGCGCGCGAAGTGGGACGACCTGAAGAAGCTTCTCGCCGAAACGACCGACACGCAGCTGAAGGACGCGTACAAACTCGTGCTCGCGGGCGCGACGCAAGGCGGCGCCGCGGCAGTGACGGCATCGTCGCAGATTCCGCTCGCGCAACGCCGCGAGGCGATGACCGCCGCGGGGGGCGCGTTGATTCTGCTGCGCAACTATCCCGCTGCCGGCGAGTTGCTCAACGCGGCCGCACAGGGCGCACCGAACGCGGCGCAGATTCGCGCGCAGGCCGACGTCATTCGCAAAACCGTTCGCCACGAAGATGTGAAGCTCGATACGAATGACGCGGCTTCGCTGATGAAGGCCGTGTTCCTCGAGCTCTTCACGGGCGACACCACGCCCGAAGAATTGAATAAGCGTTACGCGACGGCGGATGTCGCCGAATTCTTCGACGGCGAAGGCAAGAGCGACCGCGCGCAGCGACGTCGCGGCACGAGCGCCGAGATGGCCCTGGCCAGACGCGCGCTGAAGAAGCGCGATGCGCAGTCAAACATGATTGCGGACTTCGCGATCTCCGCGATCACGATTCAGAAAGACGGTGACGAGAACGTCGGCATTCGTCTGCGCGGACGCGCGAGCGGCGGAGTCGGCAAGACGGGCGATTTCACCGCGTACGTCGTGCGCGAAAACGGGCAGTACAAGTTCGCGGCGACCGGCGATTCGCCCGCGGAGTTCGGTCTGCGCGCGCTCAAGCTCGCGGAGAAGAATGATGTCGTGGCCGCGCGTCAGTGGCTCGACTGGGCACGCGAGCACGTGAACGGCGGCGGTGATGATCCCGTGGGATCGAGTCCGTTCGCGGCTTTGTGGACGCGCGGTAAGGAAGCGTCGTCCGATGAAGTTCGTCTCGCCGCGGCGACGCTGTTGCCGGACACGAAGAAATCCGCGGAGCTCGCGCTGACCGTGCTCGAGTCCGCGCGCGCGACCGCCAGCCCCGACGTGCAGTGGCGCATCGATCAGTCGATGCTCGATGCGTATCAGGTGCTCGAGCGTTGGGAAGATTCGCTGAAAGCCGCGGATCGTCTCATCGAGAAGTTTCCGGAATCCGGCCGCGCATTCGCGGCGTCGACGCTCGCGTTGTCGAAGCTGAATCGCGATGAAGAGCTGCGCGCGCGTGCGAACGCGCGTCTCGAAAAAATGCCGGGCGACATGACCGCGCTGCAGGTTCTCGGGAACAACGCGCTGCATCACGGCGCGTACGCGGACGCGGTGAAGTTCTACGGGCAGGTGCTCGATCGCGCGAATGCAACCGCGGGCGATTACAACGATCACGCGTGGGCGTCGGTGTTCGCAAAGACGGAGATGGATACGGCGCTCGAACACGCGCAGCACGCCGCGGGTCAGGAGCCGTCGTACGCGATTCTGAACACGCTCGCGACGGTGTATGCGGAGCAGGGCAAATCGTCGGAAGCGCGCGACACGCTGCTGAAGTCTCTCGAGCAACTGGACTCGGATGAGATCACGCCGTCGGACTGGTATGTCATCGGGCGCATCGCGGAGAACTACGGAATCCTCGATGCGGCGGCCGAGGCGTACAAGAGCATTCCGAAACCGAAAGAGCCGGAAGGAACGGCCTGGGCACTCGCACAAGTGAGATTGAAAGAATTGAAGTAATTTGGAGTGCGGCGGCGCAAGCCGCCGCTTTCCTATGTAATTCGCCAAGCGGCAGCTCGCGCTGCCGCACTCCAAAATGCTCGACTATCACCGCACGCTCCTCGGCGACGCAGCGCGCATGCACGCGTTGCGCGCCGCGGTCGCGCGAGTAGTTCGTCGCGACGACATCGTCCTCGACCTCGGCAGCGGCACCGGCATCCTCGCCTTCCTCGCGTGTGAAGCAGGCGCCCGACGCGTCTACGCAATCGAGCGCGAACATCTCGCGGACGTCGCGTCGTTTCTCGCGCGACATCTGCGCCTCGACGATCGCATCACCATCCTTCACGACACCTCGACGAACATCGAACTGACGGAACGATGCGACGTCCTCCTCACCGAAACCATCGGTGCCGCAGGCCTCGACGAAAACATCCTCGGCTACGTCCTCGACGCGAAGAAACGATTCCTGCGCGACGGCGCGACGATCGTTCCGCGATCGATGTCCTTGCACGCCGCGCCGATCGATGCCGACGATGCGCACCAACGCATCGTCGGCTTCTGGAGCGATCCGAACATCGGCTTCGATCTCTCCCCGCTTCGCGTCTTCGCATCGAACGCGCTGGCACTCATCGAGATCGGCGACGACAGACACATCGCCGATGATGCGGAACTCGTGCGCATCGACTTCGCGACGTTCGAATCGACGCTGATCAACGGTCATGGTGACTTCGTTGCATCGCGCGATGGCCACGTCCACGGATTCAAACTCTGGTTTCGCGCGACGCTCGCGGACGACATCGAGATCACCAATCGCGAGCCGAAAGCGACCTCGTGGGCGCAGGCGTTTCTGCCGCTCGAAAAGGCGGTCGGCGTTTCACGCGGCACTCGCATCGCGCTCGAGCTGCAGACCGATGATGGAAAAACGTGGCGCTGGCGCGGAAGTGTTGGTGAAGAACCGTTCGATCAAATGACTGTGCTCAATCGTCCGCCCTGTCTGCGGCATGATTGAGTGATGCAAGCGATCCTCGCGCTCGATCAGGGCACCACCAGTTCCCGCGCGATTCTCTTCTCCCCCACTGGCGGCGTCCTCGCCATCGCGCAACGCGAGCTGCAGCAGTTCTATCCGCAACCCGGCTGGGTCGAGCACGAGCCCGAAGACATCTGGCAAACGCAGATCGGCGTCGCGGCAGAAGTCATCGCGCGCGTACCGAACGTCGAAGTCGTCGCCATCGGCATCACCAATCAGCGCGAGACCACCATGGTGTGGGATCGCGCCACCGGACGCGCGATTCATCGCGCCATCGTCTGGCAGGATCGGCGCACCGCCGAGATTTGCGATTCGCTGCGCGAACGCGAAGAGCTCTTTCGCGAGCGCACCGGACTCGTGCTCGACGCTTACTTCTCCGCGACGAAACTGCGTTGGATTCTCGATCGCGTGCAACACGACGGCGATCTCGCGTTCGGCACCGTCGACTCGTGGCTGATCTGGAAACTCACGCACGGCCGCGTGCACGTCACCGATGCGACGAACGCATCGCGCACGCTCCTCTTCGACATTCATCGCGCGATGTGGGATCCGGAGCTCTGCGCAATCTTCGGCGTCGACGAATCAATGCTCCCCGCGATCTGCGCATCGAGCGGCGTCATCGCCACGACCGCCAGCGGCTTGCCAATCGCGGAAGGCATTCCGATCGCGGGCATCGCGGGAGATCAACAGGCCGCGCTCTTCGGCCAACGCTGCATCGATGCGGGCATGGCGAAGAACACGTACGGCACCGGCTCGTTTCTGGTGATGAACACCGGCGAGAATGCGGTGACATCGCAACACGGATTGCTCTCGACGATCGCGTGGCAACTGCCGAATGCGCCGAGGAACTACGCGCTCGAAGGCAGCATCTTCGTCACCGGTGCGGCCGCGCAATGGCTGCGCGATGGACTCGGCATCATCAAACACGCTTCGGACATCGAAGCGCTCGCGGCGTCGGTCGCGGACACGAACGGCGTCGTCTTCGTTCCCGCGTTCACGGGACTCGGCACGCCGCACTGGGATCCGCACGCGCGCGGCACGATCGTCGGCTTGTCGCGCGGCGCAACGGCCGCGCACATCGCACGTGCGACGCTCGAATCGATCGCACTGCAAAGCACCGACGTCCTCGATGCGATGCGTCAGGACGCGGCGATCGAGTTGAAAGAACTGCGCGTCGACGGCGGCGCATCATCGAATGACTTGTTGATGCAGATGCAGGCCGACTTCGCGGGGATTCCGGTCGTGCGCGCGAAGACCACCGAAACGACGGCGCTGGGCGCGGCGTATTTCGCCGGGATCGGCGTCGATTTCTGGAGCGCGGAGCAAATCGATGCGCAGTGGCAGGCCGAGAGGACATTTCTGCCACGAATCGATGACGCCGCTCGCGCCGAAAAAATTGGAGAATGGCGTCGCGCTCTCTTGCGCGCGAAGGATTGGGCCTTGCCACCTCGTGCGTGAAACATGCATGAGAGCGCTACGTCTGAAATCGGAGAATTACATGCGCAAACTCGCATTCGTACTTGCACTTTTCACACTGACCCTCAGCGCCGCCGCGCAGGAAGAAAGCGCGCAGCTTCGCCGCAATCGCAGCGACTGGACGACGTACGCGGAGAAAGGCTGCATCGGCGGCGATCAATGCCGCGGCAAACGGCTTCGCATTTCGCTCGAAGACCGGCCCGTGCTCGCGGTG
Organism: Thermoanaerobaculia bacterium; assembly: GCA_051953135.1. Classification (GTDB taxonomy): domain Bacteria; phylum Acidobacteriota; class Thermoanaerobaculia; order Gp7-AA8; family Gp7-AA8; genus QHVT01. Next base: position 8,382 of record JBQCJC010000458.1, read on the forward strand.
CGCTTCACCGCGCACGACCAGATCGGCAACAAAGCCGACGGCGTGCTGCGCGTGAAGATCGACGGCAACACCGTCAAGGGCTACATCGACATCCCGCGCCGCGGCGAGACGTTCAATATCGACGTCGACGAGCTCACCGGCCGTCAGCTCATCTTCGAGCCGGTGAACGACGATGAAGTCGAAGTGAGCGACATCGCGGTGCTGTACGGTCGTCGCGACACGATCCGCCGCGATCCGCCGCGCGATGTTCGCGGGGGCGATCGCGGCAACGGCGGCTGGCGCCAGTATCCGCGCGCGGCGATGTGCATCGGCGGCACGGACTGCCGCAAGAACGGCAATCGCATCACCATCGCGCTCGACAACGCGCCGGTGATCGGCGTGCGCTTCTTCGCGCACGACTCGATCGGCACGCGCGCCGACGGGCGCCTCACGGTGCGCATCGACGATACGAACGTGGGCTGGTACGTCGACATCAAGCGCGAAGGCCGCACGCACGAATTCGATGTCGACAACGTGTACGGCTCGAAGCTGATCATCGAGACGGCCAGCGATGACGAAGTGGACGTGAAGGACATCGAGGTGCTGTACGGCCGCGGTGGCGGTCGCGGAAACAACAACGGCCGCTCCGGTCCGCGCGAGATTCGCGATGCCGGCGATTGCATCGGCGGAGATCAGTGCGGCGGCAAGCGCGCGCGCATTCGCATCGCGCTCGACGGACGCGCGGTGGATCAGATTCGCTTCTACGCGCGCGACGACATCGGGACGCGGGCGGGCGGCGAGCTGCGCATCCGCATCGACGATGAAGTGGTGCAGAACTATCTCGACATCCCGCGCGAAGGAAAGACGTTCACGATCGACGCGCACAACATCGCCGGCGATTACCTGTACATCGAGCCGGCGGAAGATGACGAAGTGGATGTGAAGGACATCCGAGTCACGTTCAAGGACTAACGGAGCGCCGATCTCCAGATCGGCCGGGTCGCCGCCGTCCCGCGGCGGCACCTCGGCCCGCTGGAAGCGGGCGGCCCGGCCGGCTTGAAAGCCGGCGCTCCGACCGACTTGGCAGCCGTACGTGACGAAGCGAAGCAACCAGCGCTGCCGGCCGTACCGGCAGTTGCACTTCCGGGCGAGTCGCGGCACTCTTCGGGTACTCGATGAGATCCGCGCTCGCCCGTTGTGTTTTCATCCTCGCGCTGTCGCTCGCCGTGCGCGCGGAACATCGCGGACTGCCGCTGCTCACCGCGATCCCACAGGTCGTTCATCGCGGCGGCGGACAAACGTTCGCGGTGACGCAGGACGCGCGCGGCCTCCTCTACTTCGGCAATCTCGCGGGCGTGATGACGTACGACGGCGCGTGGTGGTCGACGATCCCGTTGCCGAATGACTCCGCGGTCTTCTCCGTCGCTTCCGACAACGCCGGACTCGTTGCCGCGGGCGGCATCGACGAATTCGGCTATCTCGCAGCGTCGTCCGAAGGCGCCCTCGTTTATCACTCGCTTGTGGCGCAGTTGCCCGCGAGCCAACGTGAAGTCGGCGAAGTGCGCGGCATCTGCTCGATGGGACGCGGCTTCGTCTTCGCCGCGGAACGCGCAACGATCGAGTGGAACGGCGGCGCGCCGCGCGTGATCCCGCCGAAAGGCGAAGCACCGCCGCTCGACTGCGGCGTGATCGACGGCGCGATTCATCTGTGGGGCGTCGACGGATTGTGGCGTCTCGAAAATGGCCAGCTCGTTCGCGCCGGACTTCCTGCCACGATCATCGACGCAGCGGTAGATGGCGGTGGATTCGCCATTGCGGCAGTCCGCAACGAAGGACTGATGGCCATCCGCAATGGCGTCGCGGAGGCATTCGCTCCGGAAGGAAGTGACTGGCTGCGCGGCAAACGCGTGACCGACGCATGCCGTCTGCGCGACGGCCGCATCGTCATCACGACGCGCGAAGACGGCGTGCTGCTACTGCGCGCGGATGGTGCGGTCGACGAGATCATCGACAGCGTCGCCGGCTTGCCCGACGAAGTGCTTTCGGCGGCGATGCCCGATCGCGAAGGCGCGCTGTGGCTCGCGTATCACGGGCCGCTCGTGCGCGTCGATTTGTCGTCGCCCGTAACGGTGCTCGATCGCCGGCGCGGGGTGTATGGCAACGCGACGAGCATTCGCACGATCGACGGAAAGTTGTGGATGACGACGTCGCACGGACTCTTCGTCATCGACACTCCCGGCGCCACCGCCCGCCGCATCCTCGGCATCCCCGCCCCTGCCTGGTCCATCTTCCCCGACGGCAATGCGATTCTCATCGGCACCAGCGACGGCGTCTATCGCGTCATCGAAGGAAAAACGCCGGAGCGTCTCGAAGGAACGCAGGACGTCGCGGTCTACGAGCTCGTGCGCTCGCCGCGCGATCCGAATCTCATCTGGCTCGGCACGCGCGCGTGTCTCGCGACCTTGCGCCGCGACGGCAGTTCGTATCGTTACGCGCCCGTGCCGGACACGCCGCGGTATGTGCGCAGCGTGGTCGAGGATCCGCGGGGCAACGTCTGGTTCGGAACGATCTTCGACGGCGCGCATCGCATGGATCCGAGCGGCCGCGTCAAACAATTCGGCAGTGGAGAGATGGAGGTCTATCCGATCGCCGGCCGCGTCGTGGTCGTGCACGCATTTCAATCGATCCTCACCGTCGTCAACGAGCGCCTCGTGCCCGATCCGCAACTCAGCGGCATCGATGCGAAAAACTTCTTCGCGCTCGCGGAAGACGGCGCCGGCAACGTGTGGATCAACAGCGATCCGCCGCGCGTCGCGATCAAGACGACGAACGGCTATCTGAAGGAAATGCGGCCGCTCACCGGCATCGGAACGAACATCGCGTACATCCGGCTGGAAGACGACGGCTCGCTCTGGTTCGCGGGCAGCGAAGGATTCTTTCGCTATGCACGCACGCCGTCCGACGCGAAGATCGTGCAGCCTCCCCCGCTGCTGCGGCGCGTAACGATCGGCGATGCGCACGATGCATCCGCGATCTCACTCTCCGGTAACGCGACGACACTGCGTCACGCGTTCGGACGTTTGCGCATCGAGTTCGCGCCGGCGTCGTATCGGCCCGGCGTCGCGTATCAATACCAACTCGATCCGCTCGATACGAAGTGGAGCGAGTGGACGAACAACTCGTTCATCGACTACACGCGACTCGACGCCGGTGAGTACACGTTTCGCGTGCGAGCGCGCGGCGCCGCGGGCGCGGAGAGCGCGGAGACGCAGTGGTCCTTCCGTGTGCGGCCGCCGTGGTATCGCACGACGTGGGCGTACGTGTTGTTCGTACTCGCGCTGGCGGTGCTGATCGCGATCATCGTGAAGCTGCGCACCGCGGCGTTGCGGCGACAAGCGGATCGTCTGCGCGGTCAGGTCGACGAGCGCACGCGCGAGCTCGCGCGCACCGTCGATCTGCTCGAACAGGCGAACGCGCATCTCGAACGTTTGTCGTTGCTCGATGAACTGACCGGCATTCCGAATCGGCGCTACTTCGATCGCGCGCTTGCGCAGGCGTGGGACGAAGCGGTGAAAGGCGCGCAGCCGGTGTCGCTGATCCTGCTCGATCTCGATCACTTCAAATCACTCAATGATCAGCGCGGACATCCCGCGGGCGACGCGTCGCTCGTGCAGGTCGCGCGATTGCTCGCGCGCAAGATTCGCCGCAGCGGCGACATGGTCACGCGCGGCGGCGATGTCGTCGCGCGCATCGGCGGCGAGGAGTTCGCGATTCTGCTTACCGATACCGATGCCGAAGGTGCGACGAAGGTCGCCGAGACGCTGCGTGGTGCGGTGGAAGAACTGACGATCGCATTCGAATCGGCGATGTTGCGCGTGACGGTGAGTTGCGGCGTCGCATCGCTTTCGCCAGTGGCATCGCAGGCGCCGGAGATTCTCGTGCGTCGCGCCGATCGCGCCTTGTACGCGGCGAAAGCAGCGGGACGCAATTGTGTGCGCGGCGAGGCCGCGGCGTAGTTACTGCCGAATCGCGAAAGAAAACTCGTCGCGACTCGCGCGCTCCGCTTTCTCGTTGATCTTCGCGCGCGAGCGCGTCTCATCAAACGTGAACGTGCGATCGAGCAAGCCGATGTCGTACGCGAGCCGGTCGCTGTTCGAGGGCAGCAGCACGGCGAGCGAGCTCGGTACGCGATCCGGCGCGATCTGATTCACGTGCCGCACGAGGTTCGTCGTGCAGGTATTCGTCAGCGTGTTGTAGAACTCCGGGTGCGCGCGCAACTGATTCGCGCGGCCGAGCATCGCCAGGAACATCTCCTCCATCTTTTCCGGCGTCGTATCGACGCGATAGAGGTACACCGGATCCTTGCGATAGTTCGTGCGCAAACGAATGAGATCACGCTCGTCGCCGACGACGTACATGATCTCGTACCGGCGCAGCAGTCCTTTCAGCGGCGAGAACGACTCGCCCTTCTCCTTGCGAATCTCGATCGAGATCGCGACGTAATCCGCATCGCCGAAGCCGAAGCTCACGAACGTGTGCGCCGCACCAAACGTCCCGAACGGCTCGACCACGAACCACACCGAATCGAGCTTTCGCAGATCGAAGGTCTTGTCGTAGTACGCGGGCGTGTAGTCGTCGGCCGATCGATAATCGAAATTGCGGATGTTGTGAATCGTCACCAGCGGCGCCGCGATGTCGGCGTACGGCAAAATCTTCTGATCCGCCGACCAGTCGCGATCATTGCGCGGCTGAATGAAACGCGCCCCCGCCACCACCGCCACAACGACGGCACCGGCGATGATGATGCGGCGCGGGTGCATGGGGACATGGTAGTCGGTTGTCGGTAGTCGGTTGTCGGGAGAACCGCTCCGCAGAGAACACGGTCGCTGGCGGAGCGGGTCCCCCAACAACCAACAACCATCAACCGACAACCGACAACCGACTACCCCCCTCTTCGTGCTAATGTCTTTCCGGTCCCTTCGATGTCCGCTTTTCTCCTGCGTCGCCGTGCGTTTCCACCGGCCTTACTGGTGCTGGTGCTCGCGCTGCACCTGTCGGCATTCGGCGTGGAGCGTGGGTTTCCGCTCATCACCGTCTATCCGCCCGAAGTGCACAAGGCGGGGCCGCAGACGTTTGACCTGACGCAGGACACCCGCGGGATTCTCTACTTCGGAAATCTCCACGGGCTCGTCACGTACGACGGCGCGTGGTGGCGCCTGACGAAACTTCCGGACGAGCAGGCCGCGCTCTCGCTCGCGACCGATTCTCGCGGGCGCATGGCTCTCGGTCTCGTCAACGATTTCGGCTACATCGCGCCGAGCGGCGATTCGTCGAATCACGGGTTCCGTTCGCTGCTCTCACAGATTCCGAAAGACAAACGCGAGCTCGGCGACGTGCGTGCGATCTGCACCACGCCCGCGGGATTCCTCTACCTCGCCGAGCGCAGCATCATTCTCTGGAACGACGGCGCACCGCGCATCGTCGGCGAGTTCACGTCGGAGACTTCGCCTCGCGGTTGTTTCACGCGCGGCAATGCAGTGTTTCTTCGCGGTTCGAAAGGCTTGTCGCGACTCGATCTCGCGACGATGCGCATCGAAGCCACGGGCACGAACAAGCCGGTGCAACACATTCTCGAGCGCAACGACGGCAAGCTCGTGCTCGCGATCAAGGACGAAGGTCTTGCGCTGTACGACAACGGCGTCGTGACGCCGTTCGCCGCCGAAGCGAATGAATGGCTGAAAGGCAAACTCGTTTCGGGCGGATGCACGCTGCGCGATGGACGGCTCGTCATCACCACGCGCCAGCACGGTCTAATCGTGCTCGGCCAGGACGGCAGCGTCGAGCAGATCATTCGCGAGGATGCTGGACTTCCTGACGCAATCATCAACGAAGCGCGCATCGATCGCGAAGGCTCGTTGTGGCTCGCGATGGAAGGCCCGATCGTCCGCATCGATCTCGCATCGACGGTCACGGTCTTCGACTCGCGACTCGGCGTGCGCGGCAGCGGCGCCGACATCATGCGATTCCGCGATCGCCTCTTCGCCGCGACGACGCACGGTCTCTACGAGATCCACTCACGCGGCGATGCCACGCGCGTCGAAGGGCTCGCGGATGGCGCGTGGCGCATGCTGGTGCGTAACGACGAGCTGCTCGTCGGCGCCGTCAAAGGAATCTATCGCCTCGGCGAGGACGGCAAGCTCGCGCACATCATCGAGACGGAATCCGAGGTTTATGACTTGCAGCCGTCGAAGCTCGATCCGAATCGCGTCTGGCTCGCGATGGGCGACGGCATCGGCAGCATTCGCCTCGAAGGCAACACGTGGAAATACGAAGGACTCGTCAATGACGTCCCCGCGTACATCTCCACCGTCATCGAACGTGATGGCGTGTTGTGGGCCGGCACGGTCTTCAACGGAATCGCGCGCGTCGCCGCGCCGCGCACGCCGCAACAGCGCGTCACGATGCACGGCACCGGCGAGATGAACGTGTACGACACGAAGTCGCGCATCGTGCTCGTGAAAGCGACCGGCTCCGTCGTCGAGCTCGATGCGAAAGGCAATCTCGTTCCCGATCATCTTCTCGGCCACATCAAAACTCCGCGAGGATTCTTCGTCGTTCTCGAAGACGCGCGCGGCGACATCTGGTTCAACTCCACGCCGCCGCGCATGTACGAGCATCGGCCGGATGGCACCTACGCGCGCGAAGGCAGGCCGCTCGTCTCCGTCACGGCCGCCGACATTCAGAACCTTCGCGCGACGCCCGACGGCATCGTGTGGTTCCCGTCGGACAAAGGCATCTTTCGTTATCAACCCGGCGACGCGAATCTCCACGGCGCGCCATCCGCACCACTCATTCGCCGCGCGCTCGCGGGGGAGAGCCGCCTGCTCTTCACCGGCGCGAGCGAGAACGCGCCGAGCCTCAAACACAACTTCGGCCGCATTCGCATCGAAGTCGCACCCGCGTCGTACCTGCCGGGCGTGATGTACCAGTACCGCCTCGATCCGATCGATTCCGACTGGTCGGCATGGACCAGCGAACCATTCATCGACTACACGACGCTCGAGGCAAACGACTACACCTTCCGCGTGCGCACGCGCGGCGCAGCGCTCATCCCGAGCGCGGAAACGCACTGGTCCTTCTCCGTTGCGCCGCCGTGGTATCGCGCGCGATGGGCGTATGTGTTGTGGACGCTGCTCATCGTCGGTGCGATCGTCGCGGTGATTCGCGTGCGCACCGGATCGCTGCGCAAACAAGCAGAGAAACTCAAAGCGCGCGTCGCCGAGCAGACCGCGGAGTTGCAGGAGACCGTGAAGCTGCTCGAAGCGGCGAACACACAACTCGAAGCGCTCTCGCTCGAAGACGATCTCACCGGCATCTCCAACCGACGCTCCTTCGAGCGCGCGCTCGCCGACGAATGGAATCGCGGACGCAGGCACGAACTGCCGCTCGCGCTCATCCTCGTCGACCTCGATCATTTCAAGGATCTCAACGATCGCCGCGGACATCCCGCGGGCGATGATTGTCTGCGCCGCGTCGGACGCTTCCTCGCCGAAACGATCAAGCGCAGCGGCGAGATCGTCGCGCGGTACGGCGGCGAAGAGTTCGCGATCCTGCTGCCCGGAGTTGATTCGAGCGGCGCGATTCGCGTCGCGGAATCGCTGCGCGAAGGCATCGAGAAACTCGCGATTCCGTACGGCAATGGTCAGGGCAGGCGCGTCACCGGAAGTTGTGGCGTTGCGGCGATGACGCCACACGCCGATCTCGCGCCGGAGAGCCTCGTGGCCAGCGCCGATCGCGCGCTGTACGCGGCGAAGCACTCCGGCCGCAACTGCGTGCGCGTCGCCGACGAAACGACGACCGGCACGTGGCTGCGCGACGTCTCCGCGAGCTAGAGGTATGTTCGACACCGTCACGCTCGAGCGTTATCGCCACATCGTCGAGAACGCCGACGAGATCATCTTTCGCACCGACGTGAGCGGCACGTTCACGTACGTGAATCCCGCGGCCGAACGGCTCACCGGCTACGGCCGCGAGGAGTTGTTAGGCCGTTCGTATCTCGCGCTGATCGATCCCGATTTCCAGCAGGCCGCGCAGCATTTCTACAAACATCAATTCGACGCGCGCACGCGCAGCACGTACTTCGAGTTTCCGATGCTCGCGAAAACCGGCGCGCGGATCTGGTTAGGCCAGAGCGTGCTCACGGTCTTCGGCAGCGACGGCCGCGTCGAGGGGTACGAAGCGATCGCGCGCGACATCACCTATCGTCGCGGCATCGAAGAAGAGCTCTCGCGCACGCGCGATGCGGCGTTGCAGTCCGCGCGCGCGAAATCGGAGTTCCTCGCGAACGTCAGCCACGAAGTGCGCACGCCGCTCAACGGCGTGCTGGGCATGACCGACTTTCTGCTCGCGACGAAGCTCGCGCCGGAGCAGCGCGAATACGCGGAGCTCATTCGCTCGAGCGCGGAGAATCTGCTCGCGATCGTGAACGACGTGCTCGATCTCTCGCGCGTCGAAGCGGGCAAGCTCACGATCGAGCCGATCGACTTCGATCTCGATGAATTGCTCGACAGCGTCTCCGAGCAATTCGCCGCGCGCGCGGCCGCGAAGCGATTGAAGCTGCGCGTGCATATCGATCTCAACGTTGTGCGCTTATTGCGCGGCGATTCGCTGCGCATTCGCCAGGTGCTCTTCAATCTCGTCGGCAACGCGGTGAAGTTCACCGATCGCGGCGAGATCACGATCAGCGTGCTGCAATCGGCGCACGACGAGACGAGCGTGAAGCTGCGCTTCGTCGTCGCGGATACCGGCATCGGCATTCCGGAGCCGGTGCAAAGCCGCCTCTTCACGCCGTTCACGCAAGGCGACGGCACGTCGACGCGTAAGTACGGCGGCAGTGGACTCGGCCTCGCCGTGTCGAAGGGACTCACCGCGGCGATGGGCGGCGACATCGGCGTGATGAGCGTTGCGGGCGCGGGCTCGACGTTCTGGTTCGAAGTGCCGCTCGCGAAACAGAACGAAGCCCAGGCCGCGGCGGTCAATCGCTGGGATCTCTCCGCGCATCGCGCGTTGCTCGTCGATGCGGATGAAACGCATCGCACGATCATCGCGCGACAACTCGCGTCGTCGCAGATCGGTCTCGATGAAGCGATCGATGCGCACGCCGGACTCGAAGCCGCGCGTTCGCGCCGCTATGACGTGATCGTCTTCTCGATGCGCCTCGGCGATCAGGACGGCCTCGCGTTCGCGCGTGCAATTCGCGGCGACACCACAAACGCGCGCACGCGGCTGCTGCTCCTCACGTCGTTCGGACGCAGACGTCACGACTTCGATGCGTTTCGCAGCGCGGGCATCGATGCATTTCTGCTCGAACCCATTCGTCGCGCGCAACTCTGCGACACGGTCGCGCGCATGCTCGAATCCGAACCCGCAATCGTTCCGCCATCGATCGATGCGCAACCGGCCGCGCGTGCACGTGTGCTGCTCGTCGAAGACAACACCGTCAACCAGGTCGTCGCCCTCGGACAACTGCAGCGGCTCGGCCACGAATGCGTCGTCGCGTCCAGCGGCCTGCACGCGCTCGACGTGCTGAAAGGCGCGGCCTTCGACATCGTGCTGATGGACATTCAGATGCCCGACATCGACGGCTACGAAGCGACGCGTCGCATTCGCGAACTGCCTGGCGCGGTCGCGAAGATTCCGATCGTCGCAATCACCGCGCATGCCATGCCGGGCGAGCGCGAAAAATGCCTCGCCGCGGGCATGAACGATTACCTGCCGAAGCCCGTGAGTCTCACGCAACTCGGTGCGGCGATTCGTTTGTGGGCGAGCAAAGACTCGGAGTCGCAAGTCGTCGCGCCCGACATCATGGAGCAGGACGATCCGTACGTTCTCGATCGCGAGCGCGTGAGCTCGTTCCTCGCCATCAATCGCACGCAGGACGGATTTCTCGAAGGACTCGTGAAGATGTTTCGCGAGGATGTGCCGTCGCGTCTCGATGCGTTGCGCGCGGCAGCATCGATCGGCGATGCGAATGAAGTGGCGTTCGTCGCGCATGCGTTGAAGAGCTCGTGTGGCAGCGTTGGCGCGAAACGCATGCACGCGGTTGCGACCGCGCTCGAAGAGGCCGCGCAGATGAATCGGCTCGAAGGCGCGGCCGCATCGATCGAGCAACTCGCTGCCGAGTTCAAGCGCGCGATCGTCGCGTTTCACGGAATCGTGCGACGAAGCGGTGGCTATCAGGCGGTGCCAGGGCCGGAGTGACCTTCCTCCTGTTATCTTTGCTCACGCATGGATCTCGGCACGTACCGTTTGATCGAACAGCTCGGCATCGGCGGCATGGGCGAAGTGTGGCGCGCCGAAGATACGAGACTGCTGCGGCACGTGGCGATTAAGATCCTCCCCGCGCAGCTCGCATCCGATCCTGAATGGAAGGATCGATTTCTTCGTGAAGCGCGCACCATCGCGCAACTGAATCATCCGAACATCGCCACGATCTACGCGATCGGCGAAGAGAAAGACTCGCTGTTCATCGCGATGGAGCTCGTCGAAGGCGAGTCGCTCGCGGAGATGATCAAGCGCGGTCCGATGATGCCGGCCGATGCCGTGCGCGTCGCGATTCACGTCGCCGATGGTTTGTACGAAGCGCACCTGAAGGGAATCATTCATCGCGACGTGAAGCCCGAGAACATTCTCGTGTCGCAGCGCGTGGTGAAGGTGCTGGATTTCGGGATCGCGAAACACATCGGCGGCACGGACATGAGCCACACGCAGGGCGGCGTCGTGCTCGGCACGCCGCACTACATGTCGCCGGAGCAGGCGCTCGGCAAGCCACTCGACGCACGCAGCGATATCTTCTCCCTCGGCGTCGTGCTGTACGAGATGCTTTCCGGACAGAAGCCGTTCGTCGGAGAGAGCGTCACCGAGGTGATGATCAAGATCGTGACGACCGAGCCGCGGGACATTGGTGTGGCGGCATTCGGCATCACTCCACAACTCGCGGACGTCGTGCGACGCGCGATGCAGAAACAAGCGGATGCACGCTTCGCGAATTGCGATGAGATGCGCACCGCGCTCAACGAATCGCTGAAAGAAGATCCCACGCGCAAACGCCAGTCGCAGGTGCCGACGATCAACATCGCGCGAAAAAGAGATACGCCGTTGCCACAGGCGCCGCCGACGGTCATGCGCGAACCGATTCGCACGCAGGCGCCCGCGCCAGCACCAGCGCCAGCATCATCCACAGCGCCGTCGCCCGCGTCACGCGGACCGCAGCGCGCGCTCGTTGCGGATGATGATCCGGCCGCGCGCTATCTCATCGCGAGCGTGCTCACGCGCAATTCGATTCCGTTCGATGAAGCTGCGAATGGCGCGGACGCGGTGAAGCTGCTCAAGTCGCACGACTACACGCTCGTGTTCGTCGATCTGCTGATGCCGCGTCTCGATGGCTGGGGCGTGATCGATTACATCCGCACACGACGCGGGCGGCAGAACCCGCGCCTGTACGTCGTCACCGGCGTGCGCGATCAGAAGCTCAGCACCGCCGATCAGGATGTCGTTTCGGGCTTGTTGTACAAGCCGATCGACATCGCGCACGTCGAGCGGCTGGTTACGGCGACATAGCGTCGTCGCTCGGCGGGACGCCGTGTCCGGTCTCGCTCGACGGCTCTGTCGTTTCTTCGGCTGCGTCGGCGTCCGGCGATGCTTCGCGCGCTTCCTTCGCACGCTCACGCGCGGCTTTGAACGCGTTCTCGATCTCGTGCCACGCGCGCTCGAATCCGCCCTTTAACTCCGATGCAGCGGGAGCGCCGCCTTTCTGCAATCCGACGAGCACGTCCTTCGCCTGCACGAGCGTCTGTCGCAGCGTTCCGGCGACCTCACTGAGATCGTCCTTCGCACCCGCGAGCGATTCCTTCGCGCGCTCTTTGAACTTGTCGACGTCGATGCCCCAGTCGTTGAGCGAGTCTTTTTTCGGTTCGTCTGACATGGCGATAGCGTACCGCACTCGCTCGATCACATCGCGCCACTCACCTGCTTGTGTCTGCCGGAACAATCGCATCGACGGGTACCACGGCGAGTCCTCACGGTCGTTCATCCAACGCCAGTCGCATTCCTTCGGCAGCAGCACGAACACCGGGATGTTCATCGCACCGGCGAGATGCGCGGTCATCGTGTCGACGCTGATGACGCGATCGAGCGCGCGCATCTCGATCGCGGTTTGCAGCGGATTCGACGGTGTGTCGTCCTCGTGCTGCAGCGATTCGAATGGCTGCAGTGTTTCGATGAGCACATCCGGAATCGTGCGCGATGAATCCCAGCCACCCGCACGCCAGACCACGCCGATGCCGCCTCTGCGTTCTGCATTCACATGCAAGTACGGCGGACGCGGAATCGTCTGCGGCGCGATTCGAAAGTAGTGCGCGAGCTCCATGATCTCGATGTCGATGTCGTACTCGACATCGGGCACGCCGTCATGCAGCGGCTCGAATCGTGCGCGCGTTTGCATCGTGCACAACAACGGGATGAGTTGCGGCTGCACCCACACGATCGTTTCGCTCGCGATGCGTTCAACGAGCGGAATGAAGCGCGCGAACATGATCGTGTCGCCGAGGCCGTGATAGCAGCGGATGAGAACTCGCTTGTTCTCGAGCGACTGCCCGTTCCAGATGCGCTGCTCGTGACGCGGGCCGGTGTGGTCGGGCGTGAGGTGCTGGTCGGCGAGACGCCACGCGGATTCG